>NZ_JCAJRU010000313.1:0-4796 GCF_059447605.1 Paenibacillus sp. N119s
AGCAATGTAATGGTCAAAGCCTTATAAATTCGTGCCTGCGCAAGTCGGTACCGGAACAGCACAATATCTTCCCGTCCCCGCAGCATCGAAAACACAGCTCCAATGAGCAGGGCAAACGTAGTGGTCTTAATCCCGCCTCCAGTGGAGCCAGGCGAAGCCCCAATAAACATGAGTATGATGATAAAAAACTGCGTAGCCTGCCGCAAGCCTGCAATGTCCAGCGTGTTGGCGCCTGCGGTACGGGGGGTAACCGACTGGAATAAAGATCCCAGCACTTTCCCCCCCCAATCCAGCGAGCCAAGCGTCTTCGGATTCGTAAACTCAAATACAAAAATGACGAGTGTCCCGACTACAATCAGAACAGCTGTCATGCTGAGTACCACCTTGGTATGTAAGGACAGTCTCTTGCGCTTGCGGTATTCTACCAGGTCTGACATCACGACAAAACCAATGCCGCCCGAAATAATGAGGAAGATAGCTGTAAAATTAACAATTGGATCATATACATAACCTGTCAGGCTACGAAATTCACCGAACAAATCAAAACCAGCATTATTAAACATGGAAATCGCATGCCAGATTCCAAAATAAATCGCTCTGCCTACCGGCATATCAAACGACCAGCGAATCGAAAAAATGGCTGCACATACGCCTTCAATAATCAGCGAGTACCATAGCACCTTGCGGATCAATCCGACAATTCCTTCGACAGAGGTCTGATTCATCGCTTCTTGCAAAATAAGGCGCTCCCGCAAGGAAATGCGACGTTTGAACACCAACGCGATCAAGGTAGCCATGGTCATAAAGCCAAGACCTCCGACCTGAATCAGCGCAACGATAACAATTTGACCAAAAGTTGTGAAAAAGAGTCCTGTATCCTTAACGACAAGCCCGGTTACACAGGTCGCGGACGCGGCCGTAAACAATGCGTCGATAAACGCAAGTGGCTTCCCCGTTGTATTGGAGATGGGCAGCATTAACAATAAACTACCTATTAGAATGATAATAGCGAAGCCTGCAACGAATATCTGCGGTGGAGAAAGCCGAAACCAGCTTGCATTGGGATTCATTTATTCATCACTTCTCCTCCTTGGTAATTTATGAGCATGGAAATTGCTACTACCTCATGAGACGTTTGGTGATTTTAAGGCGCAGCGTCCTTAACTCAGCACACTTTTACACACAAAAAAAGACACCGGAAAACCGAGTGCCCCTGACTTGGTTCCTGCCCATAGCCTACGAGGTTAGCTGACGGATTCGGACAGTACAGTATGCCCTATTTACATTCCCGTTCCATCTGGATCGGCTGTAAAATTCACCCCAGTAACATGGTTCCCCCGTTTTCTCATGAAATTCGGCTTAAATGTATATCATTACCTAATATATTTCATAGGCATTGCCTCAAGATTATAATCCTTCTCTGTCCAGATCACAAAACTGATTTCGTCGAAAAAACGTGAAATTGGCTTTAATTTGTGAATGGGCATCGTTTAATCACAACTTATCTAATTTTATTAAAACTTTACAGTGCTTTCACTCTATTTTCATGAATATCGCTGGTCTGTTGGCGGGAACCTGTGCAGTATGATATCTTTAATGGATGTTCTTATTTACAGATTAAGGAGGAAACTCATGAATCCTATCGGGAAACCGGTCGTGCTCACGGCCAACTTCAAAAAATTAGGCTTGCTGGGCGGGGTTGGCCTGATTTGCTTTTTTATCTTTCAATTGCTTCTTCCCTCGCTTAGCAATCCAAGTCCGGAAACATTGACGAATGCAAAGATCATCAGCAAACAAGAAGCGGTCATACATGCCCTCGACTTTGCCCGTTCCGAACTGGGCTATACGGAATCACAGCCAGAGAAGCCGGTTGTGACCTATCAGGCTGAAACGGATTTATACGGTTATTTATCCAGAGAAAAGCTGCTTCAACAGTACGATCGCACATGGAAAAAAAATTATCCTTATGAAACCTTTCGGGTTGATTTGCCTGATTCCTCAGGCAAGGGCAAACTGCAAATACATGTGGATTTATCCACTGGGAAGGTCGTTAGCTTTAAACGGATCACCTCCAGCACCAACTACACACAGGCTGACGTTTCTACGGATGAACAAGCACAAAACAGGCTTGTACGTATAGCTGAGGGCGACTTGACGCTCGAAGCCAAGGAAGAGGCTGCGGCAATATGGATCAAACGCTTTGGCTTTAAGCCATCGGAATTAAAGCTCGCGACCACTGAGGGGGATGGTGGGCTGAAGTATACTGTGGACGAAAAGAAAATCGGCGCCTCGGTACTTACACTGTCTTTTACTTTTGAAGACGGGGATGTTCGCTCGTTTACCCAAAGCTTTTCGGCCCCTTCGTCCTACACCGACTATGTTAAACAGCAAACATACTGGGCGAATTGGATGACTTATGCGGGTTATGCCCTATTTAGCTTTGTACTGGGCGTGCTTGCCATTGTGTATGCGTCACTCACTCGACGACATACTTCATTTGTTCGCGGTATTATTCTGTCCATTGTATACTTTATTGCTAGTGTAGCTGGGACCATGAACATGCTGCCTTTGCTGCAATCTGAAGCAGGCAGTAAGGGTATGCTTATCTTTCTTATGGTATTCCAGATTGGTGTAACCTTTTTCATGGCTGTCGCCATCTATTTCTCTTTGGTCGGTGGTGACGGGCTTATGCGTCAGGTTGGACTCAATGCATGGCCACGTGCCAAAGAGCCAGGCTACGGGCTGTATGTGCTTCGCAGCATGTATGTCGGCTACTTGTGGGCCTTTATTTTACTCGGCGTACAATCCATTTTATTCTTTGTACTAGAGCGCACATTTAATACGTTCTCCACAACAGACGCCACGCAATCCCCTTACAATATGGCTTATCCATGGCTACTGCCGATTATGGCCTGGATGGCAGGGATTGGAGAAGAGACTGTCTACCGTCTGTTTGGTATTCCGATGGTCAAAAAAATAGTCAAAAATACGTTTGTTGCTTGTCTGATCACTACGCTTATTTGGGCATTGGGACATACGCTTTATCCGATCTATCCGGTGATTTCCAGACCTATTGAGCTGACTTTTCTTGGTTTGCTGTTTAGTTTTGTGTTCCTGCGCTACGGCTTTATCGCCGCCATGTTCAGCCATATTATTTTTGATAGCATACTCATGGGGCTCAGCGTGATCAGTCTGGGAGACACTGTAAATGTGAGCGCCGGTCTATTCTGGATCTTACTTCCGGCTATTGTCGGTTACATCATTTACTGGTTTGGCCCTAAAAAGCCTAATCGAACCATGTTTGAACCCGTGAAAAAAGAGGAGCCGTATCCTACGACTCCTCCTCCCGAAGGGCAGCTATAATCTGCCGAGCAAGCTTATCCCCAATAGAGAGAGGCCGGAAGTCTTCGACGCTGGCCTCTCTTATTTTTTTGAGCGATCCAAAATGCTTAAGCAACAACTTACGCCGTTTCTCTCCGATGCCTGGAATGGAATCCAACTGGGAAGTTACCATTGATTTGCCGCGCTGCTCGCGGTGGAACGTAATGGCAAAACGGTGAACCTCATCCTGAATCCGTTGCAGCAGATAGAATTCCTCGCTATTGCGTGCAAGTGTCACGGCCTCTAATGTTCCCCCCCTCAGTAGTTGGGAAGTTCTGTGTTTGGCGTCTTTCACCAAACCACATACAGGAATAAACAATCCTAATTCATTTTCCAATACATCGGTTGCCGCTTTTATCTGTCCACGTCCACCATCGACAATGATCAAGTCGGGACGCTCCAGATTTTCCTTCAGTACACGTTCATATCGACGCCGAATAACCTCGCGCATCGTTTCATAGTCATCGGGTCCCTGCACAGAACGGATCTTGTATTTTCGATACTCCTTCTTCGCAGGCTTACCGTCAATGAAGACGATCATGGCCGAGACTGGATCGGAACCCTGAATGTTGGAATTATCAAACGCCTCTACCCGATGCAGACTATCCAGCCCAATGGCACGTCCCAGATTGCTTGCAGCTTTGGATGTCCGCTCCTCATCGCGCTCGATCAGCTTAAACTTCTCATCCAATGCAACACGTGCATTTTCCGTCGCCATACCCGTCATTTGCTTTTTCAGCCCACGCTGTGGCACAAGTACTTTTACATCCAACCATTCAGCCAGAGCGAGAGCTGCCGCAGATGGGTCCTCCAATCCACCGGATAGTTGAGTTTCTGTTTCTGTTTCTGCATAAGATGCTCGTGCTTCGGCTACCCGCAGTGGGGCATCAGAAAGGTCTGACTCCGTTTGTAATGCTTTCTCATCTGTAATCCCGGTAGTTCCCGCTGTAGTTGCACTGTAAAGTTCAGTTTCTGCTGCAATCGGTTGATCGACATCAGCCGATTTTTCTTTCATCAGCTTTGGAGAATCTGGCAACAATATCTCCTGCGGCACTGCCGGGTTGTCACTGTAATATTGCGTCACATAGGACATAAAATCGCTGTACGCTTCACCATAGAAAGGAAAAGTCGACATATGACGCTCAATCATTTTCCCCTTGCGGACATATAGGATCTGTACACACATCCAGCCCTTATCTACCGAAAAGCCGAATACATCCCGGTCCTTTGCATCAGATGTGGTGATTTTCTGCTTTTCCATCATTGCGTCGATGCTAATAATCTGATCCCGCAGCTCCTTGGCACGCTCAAAGTACAATTCCTCTGCGGCCTCCTGCATTTTGCGCTGAAGATCCTTTTTAATCTCCTCATGCCCTCCGCTTAAAAAGGAACCAATCTCCTGACTGATCTGGTCA
>NZ_JCAJRU010000314.1:0-4726 GCF_059447605.1 Paenibacillus sp. N119s
AGGTCGGTATTATTCCGGCTACGGAGGATCGAGAAGCGATGAAGCGGGCCATTGAGAATCACGATACAGTCGTGTTTATCAAGGTTGCCAAGGTGCTGGATTTGATTTTGGATGTGCTGGACGAGCTCAAGCTTGGGGATTGTGCCTCTGTCATTACCAAAGTCACGTCTCCTTATGAAATGGTATGGCGCAACGCCCGTGAACTGCGCGGACAGGAGCTTGAATATTTGAGTTTAATGGTGGTGAGCAAATGACGTTGGAGCCAAAGGTATATATCGTAGGAGCAGGGCCCGGCGACCCGGAGTTGATTACGGTCAAAGGCTCCCGGATTCTACGCACAGCTGATGTGGTGTTGTACACGGATTCACTGGTGAACGACGAGCTGATTGCTACGGCCAAGCCCGAGGCACAGGTACTGCAAAGCTCAGGCATGGATTTGGAGCGGCAGGTTGAGATTATGAGCGAGGCTGTGCAGGCTGGACGCAGTGTAGCCCGTGTACATACAGGTGATCCGGCAGTGTATGGTGCGATTTTGGAGCAAATGGTGCTGTTGAAGCAGCGCGGCGTAGCTTATGAAATCATACCAGGCGTCAGCTCGGTCTTTGCTTCTGCGGCTGTGCTGGGTGCAGAGCTAACTGTGCCTGATCTGACGCAGACGGTTATTCTGACGCGTGCCGAAGGTCGTACACCTGTACCGGATCGAGAAAAGCTGCGTGATCTGGCATCCCACCACTGTACAGTGGCGCTGTTCCTTAGCGCAACGCTGGCGAAGAAGGTGGTCGCCGAGTTTCTGGCGGCCGGCTGGAGCGAGGACACGCCTGTAGCAGTTGTGCAGCGCGCAACCTGGCCGGACCAAAAGATCGTGCGCACGACGCTTGCCCAATTGCCAGCCGATCTGCGCGCAGCGGGTATTACGATGCATGCCATGATTTTGGCAGGCTGGGCGCTCGACCCGGGGCTGGTGGACAAGGACGCGCATCGTTCCAAGCTGTATGACAAGTCGTTCACCCATGGCTACCGGAAGGGAGTGAAGCCTGGTGAGTAATCCATTTGCCGCTGTGGCGATCACAAAACATGGAGTCGAAATGGTCCGCAATTTGGGAGCCAGCTTTCCGGGCACGGACGTGTATTACATGTCTAAGTTTGAACGTGGCGACGAACAGGAGCGCGGCATTCAATTGTTCGAAGGTTCGGTCAAGCTGATCTTGCCGGATTTATTCAAACAATATAACGGTATCATTTTATTTATTTCCCTCGGTGCGGTGGTTCGTATGATTGCACCGATTTTGGTGGATAAAAAGGTAGACCCAGCCGTGGTCGTCATTGACGATCGCGGAGAACATGTCATCAGCGTACTGTCTGGGCATTTAGGCGGCGCGAATGAATTGACCCGTCATGTAGCCGCTGTACTGGGTGCACGTCCGGTAATCACGACCGCATCGGACGTGCAGGGCACGATTCCGGTGGATATGTTGGGCCGGGAATTGGGCTGGGTGGTCGATAGCTTCGACAAGGCCACGCCTGTGAGCGCCGCTGTTGTGAATGAGGAGCCCGTTGCATTCATACAAGAGACGGGCGAACGGAACTGGTGGCGTTATGACAAGCCTGTACCTGCGCATATCAAGGTATATCCCTCAATGGCGGGAGCGGCACATGAGCCGTTCAACGCCGCGTTAGTCGTAAGTGACCGCTTGCTGGAGCCTGAGGAAGAGGAGAGGTTTCTTTCAAATGGCGTGCTGTACCGTCCCAAAAGCTTGGTGCTTGGTATTGGCTGCAATCGGGGAACTGCATTGGAGGAGCTGGAGACAGGTGTGCTGGACACCTTGCAAGAGCTGCGCTTGTCTGTGAAAAGCGTACGGAATATGGCCACGATTGATCTGAAAAAGGATGAAGAGGGCTTGCTTGCCCTCTGCGCCAAATACGGCTGGGAGCTGGTGACCTACACTCCGTCAGAGCTGAATACGGTGCAGCTTCCCAATCCATCGGAGACCGTCTTCAAATACACCGGGGCATATGGGGTCAGCGAACCCTCAGCCCTGTTGTCTTCCGGTGCAGACCATTGGCTGCTGGAGAAGAAAAAAAGCGGCAATATGACGTTGTCTGTGGCGCGGGTGCCTTATGAATGACGATATGAAGCAGCCTGTACAGCAGCCTGATCTGTCTACTCCAGTGCGCAGAAGCCGTATCGTTGTTGCCGGTACGGGCAGCGGTGCGGGCAAAACGACGGTGACCCTCGGGCTGATGAAGGCGTTCGCCGACAGCGGCCTGCGAGTGCAGGGGTTTAAGTGCGGTCCGGATTATATTGATCCGACCTATCATACAGCCGCGACCGGAACGCCTTCCCGTAATCTCGATTCATGGATGACCTCGCCAGATACGGTGCGTGAAACCTTTATCCGCGCATCCGAAGGCGCGGATCTCTCCGTGATTGAAGGCGTCATGGGGTTGTATGACGGCAAGGACCCGCTCAGCAATATTGGTTCGACTGCCGAAATCGCCATGCTGACGGATAGCCCGGTATTGCTGGTCGTCGACGTGCGCAGCATGGCACGCAGCGCGGCCGCTATCGTGCTCGGCTTTCAGCGCTTGGAGCCCAAGCTGCGCATTGCGGGCGTAATCGTAAATCGCTGCGGTAGCCAGGGACATTACGGCATGGTCAAAAAGGCGATCGAGCAAGAATGCGGCATCCCTGTGCTCGGCTGGTTAAAGCGCGATGACGGGCTGGATATCCCTGAACGTCATCTGGGCCTGGTGCCTGCTGTAGAACGCGGCGAGCTGGAGCCGCTTTTCCAACGGGCGGCAGAGCTGATCCGCACGGGTACGGATCTGGATGCACTGCGGGCATTGGCGGATGCGGCTCCGCCGCTCACCCTGCCAGAGCACCCATTATTTTCTCCGGATCGGCATCCAACAGCTGGGTATGAAGCTGCGGCCGGGGAGCGTCCTGTCATTGCCGTCGCCAGAGATGCGGCGTTCAATTTTTACTACCCGGAAAATATGGATTTGCTGCGTCAGGCGGGAGCAGAGATTGTCTATTTTAGTCCGCTGGCGGGGGAACGCGTTCCTGAGCGCGCCAACGGGTTATATTTGGGCGGCGGCTTTCCCGAGGAGTTTGCGGCAGATATCGCTGCCAATACAGGCTTTTTGGAAGATATTCGCGCTGCAGTCAGCCGGGATATGCCTGTATTTGCCGAGTGCGGTGGCTATATGGTACTGGCCCGGACACTTACGGATCGGGCGGGTCACACCTACCACATGGCTGGGGTGATCCCTTCGGATGTCCGCATGCAGGAGAAGCGGGCTGCTTTGGGATACCGGGAAGCAACTGCATTGCAAGATTGCTTGCTGTTGGAGGCTGGAGAGACGATTCGGGGACACGAATTTCATTATTCTGTCATGAGCTATGATGAATCTGCTGCCCCCTATCCCTTTGCCTATCAAACCAAAGGGATGCGTGGACTCCAGAGTGAAGGCTTTGCCAAAGGGAACCTTTTGGCAGCCTACACACACATTCATCTCGCTTCTCTCCCCAAGGCAGCAGCACGCTGGGTTGAAAAATGCCGAGCGTACCACTAAAACACAAAAAAGCCGGGTCCCCATAAGGGTCCGGCTGTTCTAAGTATAAGAGAATCAGATTTCACATAACATGGAAGCGTATACATTGTTTTTTGGATGATTCATCTACATAAGCTTTTTCAGCTGGGAAATCCTTCCCTGACTCACACCAAGCATGGAAGCAAGCTGTTTTTGTGAAGATGCCGGATGTTCTTCCATCAGCTCTCTCATTTTCTCCAAAATAACATCCGTGCGCTGGTAAATCTTTTTCATATGCATATTTTGCTTCAATGGAGGTGACTCGGTTTCAGTCGCTGTGACCGGAATTAAATCTTCCGTTTTCATTGAGGTAGCACATGCATCGCAGATAAACTGGTCTTTAAAATAGGTGTTGGTATCAACGGAACCGCAGAATATGCAATTGGTTGATTTGTACTTACGGAGCATGAGTGTTTGGTCTTCAATAAAAAACTCTAATGGATCGCCGATGTCAATCTCCATCGTCATGCGCAACTCTTTAGGAAGCACAATTCGTCCCAAGCTGTCCAAGGGCCGGGTCATTCCAGTCCTTTTCATTCATGCAACCTCCCCAGTGTTTTAAGATTTATAGAATGTATAAGCTTAAAAGAAATTCTTAACAATTCTATAACCGCAAGCATAGAATTCTTACAAAAAGCGGTCCTTTATGATAAAAGATGCTTGGACGCACTTTTTTTCTTACGAGTATACCATAAACGGGCCGAATCGCCAGCGTCACGTTTAGAAAATTTTGAACAAGTGTATTCAGAGCGAACATATATGCTATAATCTTCTGCTAAAGGATTTAATAGGCCGTTTGTAGAATTATTTATATATGCCGTAGCTCGGACAATGATGGCGGTGTTATGGAAAATAGATGAGGGCCAAACGGATTTTTCAGAGTATTTTGCCCCCACAAACAAGAAATCGGGGCCGCCTTTAAGTCCTTATATACAAGTCAGGCAAGGAGGATTTTTGATGGAAAAAAGAAAAGCATTGCTGCTAGGAGATTATTCGTATCCGGAGTTTCACCCGCTACAAGGGGTGGACGAAGAGATTAGCCATATTTTACAAGATTCGATGACGGTACAATGCAGTGAGAATCGTAAAATGCTGCTTAAGGAAAATTTAGCCTCATTCGATCTGTGCATCT
>NZ_JCAJRU010000315.1:0-4662 GCF_059447605.1 Paenibacillus sp. N119s
AGAAGTGGTGCGGCTACCATATTGGATACGCCTGTAATAGCGGTAACAAACCCTGCAACCAGTGCGATTCCTTCTGCGGAGCCGTACAGCTTCTGCACGTACAAAGGTAGCAAAGAAACTGTACTGATCATGGCAAACTGAAGTAAGAACGTCACGGTGAACAAAGCCGGAAGCTGAGGCGTATGGCTTAGCTCCTTTAATCCGGCAAGAACCGAAATTTGTGGAGTCCGTGCGGCTTCGGCTTTGCTGAAATTCTCCTTAACCAAAAACATTGCCATGAGAGAGGCTAGAAAAATAAGAGATCCTGTAATGTAAAAGATCGGTCTGAATCCGACCCAGTCAGCCAAAAATCCGCCTAGCAGTGGGCCGAGAATTGTGCCAGCCATTTGACCGGATTGCATAATTCCCATAGCAAATCCGGTTCGCTCTTTAGGAGTGGTGCCCGAAACTAGGGAAATAGATGCCGGATTGAAACCCGATATTGTACCGTTTAGCAGGCGAAGCGCCAGTAATTGCCATGGATGGGTGACCAAACCCATACACCCGACGACCAGAGCCATGCCGAAGCCTGAGCGAAGCAGCATGACTTTGCGTCCATATCGGTCGGCCAGCTTGCCCCATAATGGCTGGAATATAAACGAGGTCAAAAAGTTAGCAGCAAAAATAACTCCTGCCCACAGACCTATATCGTGCTCGCCCTTCACATGGAGGTCCTGAGCCAGATACAGAGCAAGGAACGGAGTAATCATTGTAATACCCGCATTGACCAGAAACTGACCAAACCAAAGCACAATGAGATTGATTTTCCACGTCTCCCACGTTTTCAATGTGCTTTCACTTCCTTTCTGCCATTCTCATCCTGTTGTAAAGGTACTTATTAATGTATAACTTTCCCGGAGCTTTAAAAAAGCCATTTCTCTAGTATAGCACACTTCATCGAAACTTTATCCAAATGTCATGGGTTTGTCATGGTTTGTTTGAGAGCGGCGGTTGTTACGACTCTTGAAAAAGGGCATAATTAAAATATAGTATTTATGATTCGAACTGGAGGCTGAAGTCATGACCTACAATGATACTTTTATCCGCGCTTGCCGCAAGCAGGCTGTGGATCATATTCCCGTATGGTACATGCGGCAGGCCGGAAGGTATGACCCTGAGTATCGCAAAATTAAAGAAAAATACACGCTGCTTGAAATATGTCGTCAGCCCGAGTTGGCCGCAGAAGTGACGTTGATGCCCGTGCGCAAGCTGGGAGTGGACGCTGCAATTTTATATTCCGATATTATGAATCCGGTAGCCTCGTTAGGGGTTGATTTTGATATTGTCAAAAATATTGGCCCGGTTATTGATAATCCGATCCGTTCAGCGGCAGACGTAGACAACTTGCGTCCGATTGATGTGGAACGTGATTTGGGTCATATTTTGGAAACGATCCGTATTTTAGACCGTGAGCTGAACGTGCCATTGATCACATTTGCTGGAGCGCCTTTTACTATTGCCAGCTATTTAATAGAAGGAAGACCCTCCAAGGGATATATTCGTACCAAAGCGATGATGTATGGAGAGCCTGAACTGTGGCATCGTCTGATGGGGAAGCTAAGAGATATGGTTATTACATATGTGCGGTCCCATATCGCTAACGGTGGCAAAGCTTTTCAATTGTTTGATAGCTGGGTAGGCGCACTTTCGCCTTATGATTTTCAAACTTTTGTATTGCCGACTATTGTGCGTATTTTCCATGAGTTATCTGATCTGAATGTGCCTAAAATTTATTTTCCGGGCGTAAGCTCCGGTGAATTGCTTCCGCATTTGAGCGGGGTAAAAGCCGATGTGATCGGACTGGACTGGCGGGTAAGTATACCTGAAGGCCGTCGTCGCTTGGGGAACCGTTTTGGTGTGCAGGGGAACCTGGACCCGTATGTGCTTACTGCCCCGATGGATGTGATCAAGCAGTATGCAAAAACGATCGTAGATGAAGGCATTCTGGAGCCTGGCTACATTTTTAATCTCGGTCACGGTTTATTTCCGGAAGCCTCGCTAGATAAGCTAAGAGAGCTTACCCATTATGTACACGAGTATTCTCGTTCTGTTTTGTCAAAAAATTAATACAACTAGAAAAGATAAGAGGGATCTGCTAATGAAAACCAAAGTGGGTGTACTGGTCATGTCCTACGGGACGCCGGAGAGTCTGGATCAGGTTGAAGCGTATTATACACATATTCGCCGTGGTCATGCTCCCTCACCGGAGCAGTTAAAGGAACTAAAGGATCGCTACGAAGCCATTGTGGGCGGCGTGTTTCCATTGCGTCAAAATACAGATCGACAGGTTCACAACCTGCAGGAAACCTTGAATCGGGAAAATCGCAACCCGGACATAGAACTTGTCTGTTATCAGGGGCTCAAACACGCCAAGCCGTTTATTGAGGACGGTGTCGCAGCAATGGTACAAGACGGCATTCGTACGGCAGTGGGTGTTGTGCTGGCTCCGCATTATTCCGTTATGAGTGTAGGTACTTATATCAAGCGTGCGCAGGCTAAGGCACATGAATTGGGTCTGGCGATATCATTTGTGGAGAGCTACCATCTCCATCCAAAGCTGATCAAGACGCTGACTGAGCGTGTAAACGCAAAACTGGCGCTTTTCGAAGAAGCTGGAGCCAAGCGGGACGAGGTTCGTGTTCTGTTCAGCGCGCACAGCTTGCCTGAGCGGATTTTGGCTATGGGCGATCCTTATGTGGAGCAATTAATGGCTACTTCGCAGGCTGTTGCCGATAAGGCGGGAATTACCAACTGGCAGTTTACGTGGCAAAGTGCCGGTCGCACAGCAGAGCCATGGCTGGGACCAGATATTTTGGATACCATGCATAGTCTTAAGGAAGAGCAAGTGGAGTATGTGCTGGCTGCGCCAGTCGGCTTTGTTTCTGATCACTTAGAGGTGTTATACGATCTGGATATTGAAGCACAGGCTTTGGCGAACGAATTGGATATGCGTTTTCAGCGTATTGATTCACTTAACAGTGACCCACTTTATATGGAGACGCTTAGTGATGTCATCATAGACCAATTGAAAAAGGGATGAGGACATAATGGAGCAAAAGGTACGAAATATTGCAATTGTAGGCGGAGGCCTGACCGGGCTTAGCACTGCTTTTTATGCACGGAAAATGTATAAAGAAGCCGGCTATACACCTCGAATTACGCTGGTGGAGAAAGCCCCTGTACTGGGCGGCAAAATTGAAACATTGCACAAAGATGGCTTTGTCATTGAAAAGGGGCCAGATTCTTTTCTGGCCCGTAAAACGGCCATGATTGACCTGGCCAAAGAGCTGGAGCTGGATCATGAACTGGTAAGCACAAACCCTGAGGCTAAAAAGACATATATTTTGCATGAAGGTCAGCTTCATCCGATGCCTCCTGGGCTGGTGCTGGGCATTCCAACAGAGCTGAAACCATTTTTACGTAGTGGTTTGATTTCTTTAGGTGGAAAAATGCGGGCTATGATGGATTTTGTCATTCCGCCTCGACGTGAACCTGGAGATGAGGCGCTGGGTGATTTTATTGAACGCCGACTGGGCAAAGAAGTGCTGGAAAATGTAACTGAGCCACTGCTGGCGGGAATCTATGCTGCCAACATGAAGACACTAAGTTTGCAGGCTACTTTTCCACAGTTTGCTGAGGTGGAGCAGCAATACGGAAGCCTCATTCACGGGATGAGGACAGGGCGGAAGCCAACTGAAACGCATACAGGTACGAAGAAAAGCGCCTTTTTGACTTTCCGTCAAGGCTTGCAAAGTTTGGTGCATGCATTGTTGAATGACTTGTATGACTGTGATTTACGCACCGGAATTGCTGTTACACAATTCACAAAGACGGCGGGACGTGAAGAAAGTCCCTATCGTGTGATGTTGGACAACGGGGAGACGCTGGAGGCGGACGATATTTTTATAACGACCCCTAACTTCGCTGCTGCCCCGCTATTGCAAGAGCATGTAAATGTGGCTGCACTGGAAGCTGTAAAATATGTATCCGTAGCGAACGTAGTCATGGCCTTTGATAAAACAGATATTGAGAACGTTTTTGATGGCTCCGGTTTTCTGGTTCCTCGCAAGGAAGGTCGCAGCGTGACCGCATGTACGTGGACGTCCGCCAAGTGGCTACATACCAGCCCGGACGATAAGGTACTGTTGCGTTGTTATGTAGGGCGTGCAGGAGCTGAGGAAACAGTAGAATTACCGGATAATGAGCTGATTGCGGTGGTACGTAAGGATTTGAAAGAGATGATGGGAGTTACAGCAACTCCGCTGTTCACGGAGATTACCCGTCTTCGTAACTCCATGCCGCAATATCCAGTGGGGCACCCACAGGCTATAGCTGATCTGCGGGAAGAGCTACGCAGTGCGATGCCAGGGGTGTACGTTTTAGGCGCTGGCTATGATGCGATCGGTTTGCCGGACTGCATTCGTCAGGCCAAGGAATGGGCCTCCAATGCTGTTCAAGTGGCACAGCAGGAAGCCGTCAAGGTATAGGTGTAAATCTTAAGTGATGAACCCTTCGCGATTCAGGCGAGGGGTTCTATTTATATTGAAATCTGATATATAATGGAGAAGGTGTGAAATTCGCCAGCTAATAAGGAATGCATGCATATGGAAAAGCATAGAAGGA
>NZ_JCAJRU010000316.1:0-4661 GCF_059447605.1 Paenibacillus sp. N119s
TCCTTCATTATAACCTTACCCCTTTTATAGAAACAACGCCTTCTCTGATTGGGAAAACGTTTTTGCGGAAATAGTAACGGGGTATGAGGGAATTCCCAAGTGCATCTATTTTCATTAAAGGAGGAACTGTAATGGAAAGTACCCATGAATACGTTGAGAAACTGCGAGAAAATGCAAAAAAGGCAGAACATAACCGTAAACGAGGAAAAGGAACTCCCAGCGCCAGCTTGCCAACAAAACAGCATAGCAAAAACCCCTGATCATGGATCTATATTTCAACTATAAAACCATGTAATACCGTAAAACATCAACTACACCCTTGTCACTCTCATTAAATGAAATTAAAGGTACACTCCGTTGTTCACCTTTTACCAAAAACAACAAGCAGACTCTTTTTGAGATTTCTGCTTGTTGTTTTGTTTTCAAATCTCTTCCATTCAGGTATAATTAAAGCGATTACATATATAAAAATAAATCTACGTGTTATATTTCATGACATAGTTATTGACTAAAGTCATTCTCACACTCTATAATGCGTGATATTAACGTAATTCGACATTTTTTTGTCAGTTAATCTATCATTAATATTTCAAGGTTTAAGATTGGAGAGGAGCTTTATATGACTAACATGAAAAAAATGACAATGATTCCCCTGTTGGCCAGCTTTATTCTCGGAAGTACCTTATGGAGTGGTGGATTTACTGCTAACGCTGCAACCGTAGCCACAACCAGCACAACGGTATCTACTGGTACTGCCACTACTACTCCAGACAAACAAACCAATCATTTACCCAATATTAAAATATTGGCCACAGGAGGGACGATTGCAGGGTCATCCTCCGTCAACACAGATACAACCGGCTATAAAGCTGGTGCATTAGGTGTTGAAACCTTGATCAATGCTGTTCCTGAGATGAAAAGTATTGCAAATGTCAGTGGTGAGCAAGTAGTTAACGTAGGTAGCCCTGATGTAAATAATGAAATCCTCTTAAAACTTGCCAAACGCACCAACGAACTGCTCGCCAGAGACGATGTAGATGGTATTGTTATCACCCATGGTACAGACACGTTAGAAGAAACCGCTTATTTCCTCAACCTTGTCGTTAAGAGCGATAAGCCTGTGGTTGTCGTTGGCTCTATGCGCCCAGCTACTGCCATCAGTGCCGATGGTCCATTCAATCTTTATAATGCTGTAAAGGTCGCCGGAGCTGCGGCCTCCAAAGGTCAAGGCGTACTCGTATTGCTGAACGATCGCATCGGTGCAGCAAGATACATCACAAAAACGAACACAACAGCAGTCGATACGTTCAAGTCTGTAGAGCAGGGATACCTTGGAGCTGTTGTAGGCGATCAGGTCTACTACTACAACAAATCCACTCATAAGCATACGACTTCTTCTGTATTCGACATCTCCAATCTGACTCAGCTGCCACAAGTAGATATTTTATACGAGTATCAAAACAATGGTCGCTACCTGTATGATGCAGCCGTAGCAGCTGGTGCCAAGGGCATAGTGGTTGCCGGTTCCGGTAATGGCTCCTTGTCCAAAACCTCCTCAGAAGGCGCAGAGGCCGCAGGTAAAAAAGGAGTGATTATCGCCCGCTCCACTCGCGTAGGAACTGGAGTTGTATCCCCATCGACAACAGACGCAGCATCGAACTTTGTGTCCACCGATTCGCTCAATCCGCAAAAAGCACGGATTTTGCTCATGCTCGCTTTGACTCAGACGCACGATGTGAACCAAATTCAAACTTTCTTTAATGAATACTAAGGGCAATCATCCCAAATCCAATAAATACAACATCCTTATTATGAAAAAGAAGCAGCAGTTACGGTTCACCACCGTACTGCTGCTTCTTTTATGCAAGATAATTTTTGTCACCAATCACTATTTCATCTGGTATTTAATCGTCTTGATGCTTTACAAGCCATTCGTTTTCCCTTATATGCAGCATCAAGAATGCTGTTTGGGAATCCCGTTCAAGCTTGGAGGATATTTAGCTTGCTTCTCTGGATGAGCAGCGATTTCTTCCTCCAGTATACTTGATTTATTTTGCTGATTATTAATTTTAAGCGGCTTATGTTTGGGCATAAATACTCACCTCCTCGGATTACCATGCCAAGGAGTGAGCTTTTTTATACCGACTTATGCCTGCTGATTGTGTTGCTTGTATATGTTGGGCTATTCTTTACTCGCCCTGCTTTTGCTCCATTGCCGCTTTTAGCAAATCACCCAAACTGGAACCAAAAGATTCTTTCTTTTCAAATTGTTTTACCAACTTTTGCTGTTCCCGTTTGTTTACCCGTTGCTTGTCCTTATCCAGCGTCTCCGTAATACCGCAAGGTAAGCATCTTACATACAAACCTGCTTTGCCCTCTTTCATTTCCATCTTTTTATGACACTGCGGGCAACGTCGATTGGACAAGCGTTTTTCCCCCGAACGACGGTAACCGCAATCCGCACTTGGGCATACGAGAAACTTACCTTTCTTACCTTTCTTCTCCAGCAATTTTGTACCACAATCCGGACAATGGCTATTCGTCACGTTATGAGGCTTGTACTCCGCACTGCTATTTTTCACAGTAGCAACCAGTTCTTTCGCCATCGCACGGATAGAATTCAAAAATGGCTCAGGTTGTCCTTGACCACGAGCTATCCGTTCCAACTCTGCTTCCCAACGTGCCGTCAATTCAGGCGTTCTCAGCTGCGGAGCCGCCAGTTCGATCAGTTGCTTGCCTTTGCCGGTTGGATGCATCACATTCCCCTGGCGTTCTATCGTATCGGAACTGACGAGTTTCTCAATCAGATCTGCGCGCGTAGCTGGAGTACCCAAACCATGCTTTTCCATCTGAGCCAGCAAGGCCGCTTCTGTATACCGCTTCGGCGGCATCGTTCGTCCAGCTCGTACAATGCAACGCTGCAATTGGACGGAGTCTCCTTTTTTCAGCTCAGGCAAAATAACGTCCCGTCCATTATTTTCACGCTCATCTGCTTCTTCCTCGTCCAATTCATAATGACTTTCGTCATATACAGCACGCCAACCGCTATCTTTTATGGTTGTACCTTTGACCTGAAATGTTTCCTGCTCCACCATGACCGATACAGCTACAGCATCATAACGTGCAGGTGGGTAGAACAGACTGATAAAACGGCGCGCAATCAGATCATACAGTTTGCGTTCCTCTGGGCTCAGCTGATTAAGCAATAATGTCTGCTCAGTAGGAATAATCGCATGGTGATCTGTAACTTTACTGTCATCCACAACTCGTTTTGTGATTGGCAAGTTGTTACGCAATAGCGGACGTGCTAAAGAAGCATACGGACCTACTGCTACGCTACTGAGTCTTTCCTTAAGTGAATCCACCATATCCGATGTAAGATAACGGCTGTCTGTGCGTGGATAGGTCACCAGCTTATGCTGCTCATACAGCCGCTGAAGAACATTGGACGTCTGCTTGGCCGAGAAGCCGTAGCGCTGGTTAGCATCTCTTTGCAGCTCAGTTAAATCATACGCCAGCGGATGAGGCTCGTTCTTTTCACTCTTTTTCACACTCACCACTGTACCTTTGGCCCCTTCGAGCCTGCGGCGCAAAGTTTCTGCCTGAGTACGGTCAAACATGCGTGAATCCCCGTTTTCTGCCCGCCAAGTTGCTTGAAAATGGCCAAAATCCGCCGTCAAAGTATCATATTCCTGAGAACGAAACTGGGTGATCTCCTTCTCACGTTCCATGATCATTCCCAGTGTTGGTGTCTGTACCCTTCCAGCCGAAAGCTGGGCGTTGTAACGAACCGTCAACGCGCGGGTTACATTGAGACCAATCATCCAATCTGCTTCAGCCCTACAGCGAGCCGATTCATATAGACGGTCAAACTGCTGACCAGGCAATAATTTTGCAAAACCTGTCTTGATGGCCTTATCCGTCTGCGAGGAAATCCATAAGCGTCGGAAAGGCTTTCTCCAGTTTGCCATTTGTATAATCCAACGCGCCAACAGTTCGCCTTCACGAGCAGCATCTGTTGCCACGATAAGTTCTCCAATGTCCTGCCGTTTCATCAGCTGTTGTACAGCTTTGAACTGATGATTGCTCTCCCGTAATACCTTTAACTTGGCGTTCTTCGGAAGAATGGGCAAGTCCTCCAAGTTCCAATTCGCATACTTAGAATCGTAATCCTCAGGCTCTGCTAAGCCGACCAAATGACCCAGTGCCCATGTCACTACATACTTTGGGCCTTCTATATAACTTTTATGTTTCTCACGGCTGCCCATCACTCGTGCAATCTCTCTGGCCACGGATGGTTTTTCTGCCAATACCAATACCTTCATGTTACGCTCCTTTCTCTCTTAATGTTAATTATACCATCCTGCCATCTTACGATAAATCTAATGCGAACGTCTATTTACATGATCTTTCCTTACTATTACTATTGCTTATGCATTAATTAGACCAACTTACAAATCGGGCACACTCCATTTTAATAGCAGACCTGCATACGTCAGGCCTCCCCCAAATCCATATAACACCACACGTTGTCCATATCTTAAACGTCCATCATCTAATCCACACTGTAAAGCCAACGGAATGGACGCCGCAGAGGTATTTCCATACAACTCTACACTCGTCAGCGTCTTTTCCAAAGGTACTGCACTTTTTTCACATAT
>NZ_JCAJRU010000317.1:0-4644 GCF_059447605.1 Paenibacillus sp. N119s
TAGGAAGCTTTTTTTGTATCTCTGTCAGTCTCATTGAGGCTGGTTTTATACTGTCGCTTTTTCTTTATGAGCAAAAAATTGAGGTAGATGCTCTTTGTGTGCTTCCAGCATTTCATCCAGCACAGTTTGGGCGATATCCCCGCTAGGAACGAGCGGATTCAGGGTGAAGGCTTGCAGTGCTGTCGGATAGTCACCGGTGACCGCTGCCTCAATGGTTAGCTCTTCCATCGCCTTCATGACTTGCAGCAGACCGCGCTGCGCTGGCGGGAATTTGCCAAAGTTTACAGGTTCCGCACCATGCGCGCGAATGACACTGGTTACCTCGATAGCGCTATCATAAGGGACATCATCAATTACACCATTATTGCGCGTACTGACCACCATCAACGTGCCTTTGTTGTTATAAATGGAATTAATGATTTCACAAGCAGCATCGCTGTAATGCGCACCGCCACGTTTGGATAATTCCTCTGGCTTGTAATCCAAATTCGGATCTTTGTACAGTTCAAACAGACTTTCTTCCAGACGTTTGACCACTTGTCCCCGAGTTCCTTCGTTTTTGGCCTCCTCTAATTCTTCCTTAAGCATGTTATCGGTCATATAGTAATACCGATGGTAAGGACAAGGCAGCATTTTCAAGTGACGAACCTGATCATACAGGAAGCGCATGTTCTTAATATTCTCAACGACCTTCTCCGGTTTTGCGCCAGGCGCATACAGTCCTTCTATGACCTGCTCTGTTAATTCGGCTCCGGTTTTGTCATAAACTTTGTGCCAATGCAGGTGGTTAATCCCTGCAAACTTAAAGAACAGTTCTTCTTCCGGTTTGTCCAGCACCGCCGATGCACTCTTGATCGCGCCGATGGGAACATTACATAATCCGATAACTTTATCCCACTGACCATAACGAAGCACCGCTTCAGTGACCATGCCCGCAGGGTTAGTAAAATTAATCAGCCATGCATTCGGACACAGTTCTTTCATATCTTCGACGATACTGAGGATAACAGGTATGGTGCGAAAAGCTTTGAACATGCCCCCGGCCCCATTGGTTTCCTGACCGATCATGCCGTGTTTTAAAGGGATGCTTTCATCTTTAATCCGGGCTTCCAGCAAGCCTACCCGAAATTGAGTCGTGACAAAATCGGCATCCTTCAACGCTTCCCGGCGATCCAGCGTCAAATGTACCTCACAATCAATGCCAGCGGCCTTCACCATCCGTTGAGCCATGGCTCCCACGATCTCCAGCTTTTCACGTCCTGCCTCAATATCTACCAGCCATAATTCCCGAATGGGAAGCTCTGCATAGCGTTTGATAAAGCCTTCTACTAATTCTGGTGTATAGCTGGAGCCTCCACCAATGGTTGCAATTTTTATGCCTTTTTTCATAGTTAGTGCCTCCTAAGTATGTTTTTTAAACCGTTTTCTTAAGCACAAGTTCACTGTAATCCCTGTAATGCATTACAGGTCAAGCGCTTTTAAAAAACTTAGTTAGGGAAGGTGACAACTATAGGACGAGACCATGAACACGCTTAACCCGAACATGCTAAAATAGAAAGAACGAGGTGAGAAATGTGGCGAATATTCATGAAATTGCAAAGCTGGCGGGCGTATCCTCGGCAACGGTGTCCCGTGTCATTAATAACCATCCATACGTAAGTGAACCGACAAGGCAGCGTGTGCAGGAGGTCATAGACCAGCTGGATTACGTTCCTAATTTGAATGCGGTTTCATTGAAAAAGGGTATGACCAAGCTCATAGGAATTATTTCGATTTCTTTTAATGATTCTTTGGGTTTATTTGTGCGTGGATTTACAACCTATGCTCAGGAGCATGGTTTTAATATAACGTTGTTTATTACGAATGGGGAAAAGGAACGGGAGCTTGAAGCACTGGAAATGTTGCGGAGAAAGCAACTGGACGCCTTGGTCTGTATGATTCGCGTCAATGAGTGGAGTGTGATTGAACACTACACCAAATATGGTCCAATTGTGACGTGGCAGCGTGTGAAGATCGAGACGATTCCGTCTGTATTTATGGACCAGTATCAGGGGTACATGCTTGCGCTGGAGCATCTGTATGCCAGAGGCTATCGCAGCATTGTGAATGTGTATGGGAGTATGAGGGGACTGAATACGAAAGAACGCATACGGGCTTATCATGATTTTTGCCAAAAATATGATTTGAACGCCGATGCCTTCACTCATTTTTATGGTTTAAATTCAATCGAAGCGGGTGAAAAAATTGCTCACTGGTGGGGTCAACAGCCCAACAAGCCTGATGCCTTCGCATGTTCTACCGATTGTTTGGCTGCAGGGCTGTTGACCGAAGCACGCAGGCTCGGTGTTTCTGTACCGAGTGAGGTTGCAGTGGTGGGCTTTGATAACACCGAAATTTCGCATTTGCTTGATTTAACCACCATCCATTACCCGATTGACAAGCAAGCGGAAAATGCATTCATTATGATTCGAAATGCCCTGGAGGGGCTTCATGAAGAATTACATCCTTTGGAATTCAAATTAGTAGAGCGAGCGACTACTTGATCTGTTGATTATTCCTTTTTATTCGGTGCTGAGCTATTCAAGTCACATAATTGAGGTGTTATTTTATCTAAAGTTCTTTGCTTTGCCCGTCCACTTCTTTTTTGAAGAGTTCCTTAATCCAGTACTAAAATTAATAAATGAAAATAAAAAATAAGAAGGACTCCATAACAGCATAAATCCCCGAGGAGTCCTTTCTTTACACAATACTCTAATTCAAACGAATTTCTCATAATTCCATTACGAAAATTAACGTCAAAAAACATGTATAGATCGTAAGTAGAATTAATGATTTAAAATAGGTATTTCTCCAAGCAGATTCTTTAAATTAATAGCATCCCATGGCATATGTTCTGTTATACCTAATCCAACTACATCGGTTTCTTCAGACAGTTCTTTAATCAGATGAAGCAGTTGATACATTTGCATTGTTCCCGCAGGAGAAAGGTTATAGGGGGCTTCAGGATTGGCAAATAATAAAGAACGGAAAGCCTTTGGGTCAAGTACGTCCAAATCAAGGTGAATAGCTAGGTACTTAATGCCGCTTTCTTTAATCCATTCTTTTATAGATAGCGTACTGTTCGTTAACTCTTGGGTTCCAGCAGTTCGAATCCCTAATCTTTGAATTACTTCAGCATCTGTTTCTATAGTAGTAACACCTAGTTTTTGAAATGTCTCTGAAAATACTTTTGTCTCTTCTTCTGTAGGAGCTGCTAATCCAGCGATAAAGACATTTTCAGGCTTGAGAGGAATCTTTACATGTTTTGCGAACTCCTCATCTCCTTCTCCCAACAGATTTCCGAGCGGTAATGTATGTCCATTATCATAGCCCACATATCTAACTAAATCACTATGAGCATCGATCCAAATTAACCCTAATTCTCCACCGTATCGTTCGTTTAAATAGGCAAATGGGGCTTGTTCCACCAAACAGTCACCACCAAACATTACAATGCGATCTGGCTTATGAGCGTCAATGATATGTTGAGCAGCCTCTAATTGTTCAAGTAGCTGTCTTCTACCATTCATACCGTTCTCGTTGTCAAGCGGAGTTCCATCATAAGCTTGAACCGGAACATGAATAAGGGGTTGATTATTGTCCGGAGCTAGCCAAGCCAGCAGTTCGGCTCCAAAAGAGTAGTTAGGATTGTTCCCTCCTTGCCATTGCGGCATTAACAGGCGTATTGTTTTAGTCATGTTTTCTCTCCTTTACTTCAAATTACGGTTAGTATAAACTGAACGCAAATAAAAACGTAGTACGCACTAATTTGATAGGTACTACCCGAAAGGATAGTGTAAATATGAGTATGGCTGAATATAAAGGTAAAGTTAAAAATATTGAGGATACACCTTTTGGTTATACAGTGTCAGTCATTGGGGGGAAATGGAAAATGGTTATTATTTATCTTCTGGCCGAAAACCAAGTGGTACGTTTTAATGATCTGAAAAGACAAATCGGAGCTATTACTTATAAAACATTGAGTTCACAGCTAAAAGAATTGGAAGCGGATGGTCTGGTGAACCGGAAAGAGTATCCCCAAGTTCCGCCTAAAGTCGAGTACAGTCTCACAGAAAAAGCGGAAACACTATTGCCTGTTTTGGAAGGGTTATGTGAGTGGGGAACGAAAAATCAATATAATTAAATATCATTTTCTAATGACTTTGGAGTTTTGTACAGGGAGTACACTTTGCTAGGATTACTTATTGCTGAGAAAAAGAATACAAGAAATCAAGCTGTAAAAGATTAATTTTATGGCAACACAGAGCCTCATTCCTACTTTATTAGTGAAAATGAGGCTCTTGCTTGAACAATAAAAGTGACTAGTGGGATAGAGGAAAGGACCTAGCATTTTATAGCTTTTGAGACATCCTTGAATGCTTGATGCTTAGCAACACCTTTTGTTTTAATTCTGCTGCCGCAGCTCGAATTCGTTCTGCCTGCGTCACGGCCGAAATCACCGCTATACCATCGGCACCTGCACCTATCACTTCCTCCACACGCTCTATCGTAATGCCTCCGATCCCGACGATCGGTATATCAATTCTCGCCTTGCGCATCTCATGCAAAATGGCCGGACCCTGGACGGCCTGAGCATCATCCTTC
>NZ_JCAJRU010000318.1:0-4637 GCF_059447605.1 Paenibacillus sp. N119s
GGAAGCCTGCATAGCAGCACCACTCGCCATACGGAGCTTGGTTTTAATGCCCTCAATCATATACTCAATGTTGGCATGAGACGGTACAGACAAATCCATCGTTAATGTTCCATCCTTTCATAACAGGGGAAGTTGCCTGTATTGTATCATGTTTTTGTTGTAGAATGTACTGATAGCCAGATTGCCGATATACAGCTGTAATAAGGAGGAGGGATAACGTTGTCTTTGTATAATCGAGCTTCCGCATCCGGTCGCTCGCCCTTAGAACCTAATGTAGAGAAAACAGATCGCGCTGGACTCGCATTGTTTTTCCGAGAAATTCAACATCAGCATGCTATAGATAAGTTGACATTTGTCTGTATCGGTACAGATCGCTCGTCGGGAGATTCACTTGGACCACTGGTAGGCACCATGCTCAAGGATCAAGGCTTTCCGCATGTGATTGGCACCATGACGGAGCCCTGTGACGCAGATCATCTGGTCTCATACTTGAAGCGTATTCCCCAAGATCATCACGTGATCGCCATAGATGCTTGTCTTGGACAGCACGGCTCAACGGGAATGTTCCTTGTTGCTCGTCAGCCGCTAACCCCTGCGCGATCGGTCGGGCTGCCTCTGCCATCTGTCGGTCATTATAGCGTGGCAGCGATTGTAAATGAGCGCAGTCCCAAACCCTACTGGACACTCCAGATGACGTCGCTTCACCTGGTCATGACGATGGCTGCATATATTGCTGATGCAGCAGCTTGTGAATTTGGCTTAAAAACAGCTTCGCAGGATTTTCCAGCAGGCTACCGTTTCAGATATTGACGGTCTGCTTAATAATATACATCAGCATGTTCTACTTACTAATATGTTCAGAACCAATAGATTATATACAGAGAAGGAAGGGTTCCACATGGAAAAGGTATTATGCGAAGGAACGACAATCTGCTATGCCGAGCAGGGAAAAGGAGATCCTATCATTTTATTGCACGGATTTTGCGGAAGCTCCTCCTATTGGGATGAAGTTGTTCCCTTGCTGTCCCCGAGCTATCGTTGTATTGTTCCAGACTTGCGTGGACACGGACGCAGCGATGCTCCACTCGGAGCCTACACGATTGATCAAATGGCAGATGATGTGCTTAAACTTCAAGAACAATTGGACATTCCCCAGGCTGCATGGTTTGGTCACTCTCTGGGAGGTTACTTAGCCCTTTCCGCAGTCCAAAGACATGCCGAGCGTCTTACAGCCTTTGGACTGATTCATTCCACGGCTTATGCAGATACAGACGAAGGTAAGGAAAAGCGCAATAAGGCTGTATCCACCATTCAAACGGAAGGGATTACAACCTTTGTAGATGGACTCGTACCAGGATTGTTCGCTCCTGAACATGTGGAGTCGATGTCGAGCCAACTACTCAAAGTCAAAGAAATTGGCTACAAAACACCTCCACAAGGAGCCGTAGGAGCATCGCTGGCTATGCGCGAACGTCCTGACCGTCGGGATGTGTTATCAGCTTCTGCATTGCCAGCTCTTTTAGTAGCAGGAGAGCAGGATCAGGCTGTACCTCCAGCACGGACGTTTACAACAGATCGGGCCGGAGTTACTCAGGTTACCCTACCGCAGTCTGGACACATGAGCTTGTTCGAAGCACCAGAGTTATTAGCGAATGCCATCTTGTCATTTTTGGACCAGAACGTGAAGAAGTAGAGTAAGGTAAGTCCTATAACCGGAACCTTCTGATGTGGTAACAGAGGGGATCCGGTTTTTTGTATACAAATTGTTATTAGATGTATAGAATGCCTAAGTCCTATTGTTTTTGTTCAAGGCAAACGCCGTTGGCAAACCGTCGATACTCTCTAAATTTTTCTCGTATGCATACTTTCTAAGTGCTTCTTCGCCCATCTGAATCGCCACGTCCTTCAGCTTTTCCCGTTCACTCGTGTATGTCATAAAGGGAACTGCAAACCCACATGTATGTTGCACCATATGAACATCAACAACAATGATTTGTCTTGCTCCAGGCAGTGGATTGAAGAGAGGATACAGCTCATGCCAACGCTTTGTATCGGGCAGTACGACTGCACCAGTACCATAGAGCTTTAATACACAAGGTTCGCCTTCAAATGCACAGAACATGATGGTTACCCGTCCGTTCTCTATAATGTGTGCGCTTGTCTCATTGCCACTTCCCGCCAAGTCAAGATAGGCTACCTGATGATCTGACAATATACGAAAGGAGTCGTATCCTTTGGGGGAAATATTCACATGCCCCGTCTCAGATACAGGTGCTGATCCTACAAAGAAAATATGCTGTCGCTGTATAAACTCCTTATATTCCGGTAGTATCGAACTAAATTGTTTTCCCATACGTTAACATCCTCCCCGTAAAAATATCAAAGCGTAATTTTGTTTCGGTCGAAAATAAATATTTTATTATATTACGTGGATTAATAATACATAACAATTATTTTTGTTTCTAATGAAACAAAAATAACATAAGAATAACAGAGGATCAATAGCAAATTTTCGAATAATGGGATTACGCCATGAGGGCGACATTTGGCTTTTAGACAAGGATGTCATACAATCAGAAGGGACAAGGTTCCTGATTCTCTAGGCATCGGGATGAAAGGAAGGGAACAGCTTGCTTAGAAAAGATTATTTGCTAGGTATGATGGAAGAATTGACATCCGCAGTAGCATCGGTGCTTGGGCTGAGGCGTGAAAATAAACACGTCGAAGCGCTAAAACAACTAGATGACTTACTCAACAAGCAGTTTCGCCTTCGTTCAGATTTGCTCAGACGATTGCCGCCGGAACAAATTATTGAGCTTTTCCGAATGGGACCTGGGATGGAAGCGGATGAGCTTCAGCAAGTGGCTCGCATTCTGGAAGAAGAAGCTGCTATATACTTGGAAACCAGCAAAATAGACGAGGGCATACGAATTTTAATGAAAACTCTTCATTTATATTTGTACAGCGATCTGAATGGCGCGACTCGTGATCTACAGGTCCTGCCCGAACGAATAGCATGTATCGTGAAACTGGTTCATGAATATGAGCTTCCACCTGAAACCAGCAAGCTGTTGGCTCTTCATTATGAGCGCGAAAACAGGCTGGATAAAGCCGCCGATGTCTGGTTTGGATTGGCGTGGGAGCAGCCAGAGCTGAGATTGGAAGCAGAGACATTTTACAGTCAGTTACTGGATAAGACCAATGCAGAGCTGGAACGGGGTGGAATTTCACGTCAGGAAATCACCGAGGGGTTGTCCGAGATCACCCAATTACATGAAAGAAAGTGAGATGTACCTTTTGGATTCACTGCGCGAACTTGTATACCAATTAACCACGGGAGGTTCCCTCATCACAGCAACGCTGAGTCAGCTGCGCAAACGCGAGGATGCTTCTTTTACTAAAGTACAAATCAAACCTGTAGAATTGAAAAACAAACTGCATTACCAGTTTGCCTTTCATTACAGCAACAAAGTCATTCATGAAAATCTGACTCCTGACGAAGCTAATGAGCGCATGACTGCCTTGTTTGAGGATACATTCCGCCAAGGACTGCTGTGTGCCAAGGATGCAGACTATCAGGTGCTAATCAGTAAAAAATATAAAGTATCCATTCTGACAAAGTCACCGAGCAAAAGTAAAGCCGATCTGTCTCATAATCGCAAAAAGCAATATGTGCTAGAGGAAGGAGAGCGTATTCCTTTCCTGATTGAGCTCGGCATCATGAATGAGGACGGTAAGGTACTAGCTCGGAAGTATGATAAATTCCGTCAAATCAACCGTTTTCTCGAAATGGTGCAGGATGTATTGCCCAGCCTTCCGGTAGGCCGCCCATTGACGATTGTGGATTTTGGCTGCGGCAAGTCGTATTTGACCTTTGCTCTGTATCACTATTTGGCTGTGCAGCAAAAGCGACCTTTGCAGATTGTCGGCTTGGACTTAAAGGCAGATGTCATTGAAACCTGTAATGTTCTGGCTCAAAAGCTGCAATATCGGCAGTTGGAGTTTCTGGTCGGAGATATTGCGGATTACAATGAACTGGAGCAGGTGGACATGGTCGTTACCTTGCATGCATGCGATACAGCAACAGATGCAGCGCTGGAAAAAGCTGTCCGCTGGGGAGCATCCGTCATTTTATCGGTTCCGTGCTGCCAGCACGAGCTGTTTAGTCAACTGGAAAATCCGGTATTGGAGCCTTTGCTCTCCCACGGTATTTTGAAGGAGCGTTTTTCTGCACTGGCAACGGATGGAATCCGGGCCAAGCTGCTGGATATGATGGGGTATCGGACACAGCTACTGGAATTTATCGATATGGAGCATACCCCTAAAAATATTCTGATTCGTGCCGTTAAAGGTCAAGCGGGAGAACGTTCTGTTTTGTGGCGTGAGTACACAGCATTTCGGGATTTTATACATGCTGATCCTTACCTGGAACGTGCTTGTGCGGATTTGCTTCCCGAAGGAGCGGGGCAGAAGCAGTCACACAGCTAAGGAACATAGTAAAAGTGGAGCCGCAGCAGGGGGCTCCACTTTTTTTGTAGTTTACAATTTATGGTTTCTATACGCAAACAGCTACCCGCCATAGGCACTTCTAAAAGCGGTGCACAAGACATCACGATCCACCTTCCACAATGTCGCGA
>NZ_JCAJRU010000319.1:0-4632 GCF_059447605.1 Paenibacillus sp. N119s
TGTGCTTCACAAATTGTCCAAAGTTTTTACATAAGGGGCCAAATCTTTAGTTCCCGTAGACTAGATGTTAAAATACGATTTGTAGGATGTCTTATAACACATCGTCTGGAGGGTGAAACCATAATGGGTCTAACGATACAAATGCTTGGTACAGGCAGCGCTTTTGCCAAGCATTATTACAACAACAACGCACTGCTGAATAGCGGTGAAGGCAAGCTGCTGATCGATTGCGGTACAACCGCATCTCTAGCATTACACCAGATGGGTGTCCCTTTGCCTGATATTGATGCTATTTTAATCACACATATTCACGCAGATCATGTCGGAGGATTAGAAGAATTCGGTTTTCAAATGAATATCCTTCATCGTCGCAAACCTCGGCTCTATATCGCCGAACCATTAATCCACCCTTTATGGGAGCATACGCTCAAGGGCGGCATGTCCCAGCAGGGTATGATTGACAAGCTTGAGGATGTATTCGAGGTAAATGTCATTACGCCTGGCGTACCCACCACATTAGTACCTGGTATCCAGGTAGAGCTAATTCCTACCCGGCATATTCCCGGTAAACATAGTTACTCCTTGTTCATTAACGAACGTCTTTTTTATAGTGCAGACATGGTTTTTGAACCCGAGCTACTTCATCATTTGGTGCATGAACGGGGATGCCGCAGCATTTTACATGAGGTTCAATTACTAGGTGCTGGAGAAGTCCATACCACGTTAGATGAGCTGCTAAGCTTGCCAAAATCTCTTCAAGAGCAAATTCATCTGATGCATTATAGTGATGATATGGAACAATTCAGGGATAAGGCAGGAATGATGTCCTTTCTGGAGCAGCAGCGAGTATATCCACTAACGGAATTGGAACGTGCAGAGTAACCGAGGTAAAGAGAAGAACTTGAACAATTAAAAAAGCCGCCTGACTTTCCTACAAAGGATAGCCTGGCGGCTTGCTGCATTTCTTTGAATAAATGATAAGCTTGGCACGTTAAGATTGAGCGTCAAAGTCAGAACATCGGCAGTTGATCCAGGTTATTAGAAGGATCTCCATCGGCATCCCCTCGGATTCGTTTGCTTCCATCTTTGGCCTTGAATACGTTGACGCCTGCAATTGAGCCTGCCTCAATCTCGTTCAACGCTTGGCTATAATCCAAAATTCGTCCAGTAGATGTCTGAAACGACGTAAGATCGCCATCCCCATTTTTACGCACTGCTGTAATGTGTTCTCGTTCTGTATTCGCCATGCTGCATCGCTCCTTATCCATAGTATAGTGGAGGAACTTCTACTAGCATGCGCATTGTACAGCTTTGTATGCACCCTGTGCTTGACTACAACTTTTTACGCATACGCACGTGCGGTATTCCTGCATCGTCAAAAGGTTCATCGGAGATCGTTTCATAGCCAAGCTTTTCGTAAAACTTCTCAGCTTGACATTGGGCATCTAACAACGAGTATCTCAGCCCAAGTTCACGTGCACGTTCCTCCAGTGCTAGCAGTAGCACACGTCCATAACCTGCCGCACGATGCTCCTTGAGAACGGCAATACGTTGCATTTTAGCTGTATCTTCATCGTAATATGTTAATCGACCCGTAGCCACCATTTCGCCATGTTCACAAATTAGCAAATGATGGGCGGTATCTCCCAGCTTGTCATAATGATCAATTTCAAGATCCAGAGGAACCTTCTGCTCTTCGACAAACACTTTGGTACGGATCAATATTGCCTTCTGTAGTTGCTCTTCTGTTGTTACAGTTATAATTTCTGCGGCCATCGTCTGTTCCTCCTATCAATAAATGCAAATTGTAAACTCGCTAAATTTGAATTATATATATAAATAGTCATGAAGTACAGGCTGATTTCTATTTTTGCACTTTACATATATGGTTAATACATGATATTATCTAGTAACTACAGGACGGTAGCTCAGCGGGAGAGCATTATCTTGACAGGGTAAGGGTCATGGGTTCGATCCCCATCCGTCCTATTCGTCAAAAGCCTTGATATTCAAGGCTTTTTTTGTTTATCTAGAGATAAAGCGAATTGTGCTGAAAAGAGAAACTGGTCTGTTTAAGATTTAAGCGACAAAAAAGCCAACCGGAAATAAGGTTGACTTTCTTATATACTCTACCGCTACACTTAAGCAGCAATTTCTTTTTTTCACTAAGATTGAATTCTAAAGAATTGTTAGGCAATACGTATCTCTTCTATTATATAGTAGAAGGAAACTAAGCCCAGCCTCTAGCACAATAAACCTGATGCCCTAGATTACAATAAAAACAGCTCCACTCTCACTGTCAATCTCCGTCGGGTAAGTGGTCACACATCCAGTATCCGGCTCTCGCACCTGGCCGGTAGGCAGGTCGACTTTCCAGTCATGAAGCGGACAATGGACCACCGATCCACATATCATTCCTTCGGACAGCCGTCCCCCTTTGTGCGGACAACGGTTCTCAAGTGCACGCACGCTGCCGTCACTAAGACGGAACAAGGCTATCTCTGTGTTATGAATGCGAACGGTCCTTGCTCCACGTCGGTCAATTTCGTTCAGATCTGCTATCCTGATTCTATTAGTTGTCGTATTGGTCTCCATTTACGTCCGCCCCCTATTCCGTTACTGCCTTAAGCTCCGGCAGCTGTACAAAATTTTTGCGTAGCTCTTCGTTATGAATGATTTCGTGCCACGGATCAGTCGTTGTGCTCAACGTCTCCTCAATTCTGGTTACCAGTTGCTCCCTTGTCTCCGCATCTGCTAGTACCTGTTTGATCGAGTCCACGCCTACACGTTCCACCCAATGAGCTGTACGCTCGTTCCAATTCGCCTGCTCACGGTAATATTGCAGATAGGCGCCAGTCCATTCCATCACTTCATCTTCCGTTTTAACGGTACAAAGCAGTTCTGCTGCGCGCACCTTAATACCGCCGTTACCTCCAATGTAGATCCCCCAGCCACCGTCAATAGCGACAACACCCAAATCCTTGATCGTCGCTTCTGCGCAGTTGCGCGGACAGCCTGACACAGCCAGTTTGACTTTGGATGGCGCATTCAGACGTTCAAATGCCTTTTCCAACCGGATCCCCATGCCCATAGCATCCTGAGTACCGAAGCGACAAAAAGTGTTACCCACACACGTCTTGACTGTTCGCAGCGTCTTTCCATATGCATACCCCGACGGCATATCTAGCTCAGACCAAATTCCCGGTAAATCTTCCTTTTTTACACCAAGCAGATCAAGGCGTTGGCCACCCGTAAATTTAACCAGAGGCACGTTGTATTTCTCCGCGACAGCAGCAATCTTCTTCAGGTCGGCAGGTGACGTAACTCCTCCATAAATGCGGGGCACTACAGAGTAGGTACCATCTTTCTGGATATTAGCATGGTACCTTTCATTTGTGAATCTGGATTCCTTTTCATCCTCATAATCCAGTGGCCACAGCATACCCAGATAATAATTGAGGGCTGGACGGCATTTGGTGCATCCTTCAGGTTCGTTCCAGTCCAGCACATTCATCACTTCTTTGACGCTCTTCAACCCCATGTCCCGGATAGCATTAATAATTGCTTCCCGATCAAGAGTCGTACAACCACATATCCCCTCTTTCATCGCTTCTCCGGTTTCTACGCCTGCGTACAGCTGTAAGATCCCCTCCACTACTGGCTTGCAGCCGCCGCATGATGCTGATGCCTTCGTGCAGGCCTTAATCTCCCCGAGACCCCCACACCCAGCCGCAATCGCTTCTCTGATGTCACGCTTGGAAACACCGTTACATCCGCATACAATTTCGTCTTCAGGCATCTGCTCCAGCGTCATGACGCTATTACCTTCTGCTTGATCAGGGCTGAAGCCCAGTAACAACTCTTTCTCTCGACCAACCACCGACTCGCCACTTTTGATTAGAGAAAACAACTTGGCACCGTCAGACGTATCTCCAAACAGGACGGCTCCGATCAGTTTTTCTTGCTTGACGACGATTTTTTTGTAGACGCCACCAATATCATCCTGATAGCGCAGGGATCGTGTTTCTGGCTCATCCTTGTAATTTCCTGCTGAAAACACATCGACACCCGATACTTTCAATCTTGTCGAGGTAATGGAACCACTGTAACCGGGAGTCTCTATTCCTGCGAGCCGCTGGGCCAGTACACCCCCCTGCTCATATAATGGGGCAACCAGACCATATGTGATTCCCCGGTGTTCTGCACATTCTCCAACGGCATATATGCCAGGGATATTCGTTTCCATGTGATCATTTACGATGATGCCGCGGTTTACGGGGATTCCCGCCGACAGCGCCAGTTCAATATCTGGTTTGATGCCTACCGCCATAACGATCAGATCCGCCTCCAGTTCGCTGCCATCAGCAAACTTCAATCCTTCTACGCGGCGACGCCCTGTAATAGCTGTCGTTCGCTTATTGACCAGAAAAGTCATTCCCTGTTCCTCCAGCTCACGTCGTAGCATAAGGGAAGCGGCCTCATCCAGCTGCCGATCCATAATATAGTCGTTAATATGAATCACGGTAACATCCATCCCCAAATTGAGCAGTCCGCGGGCTGCCTCTAGTCCAAGCAATCCACCGCCGATGACGGCTGCTTTTTTGTGCGTCTTCGCCGTCTCCATCATCGTCT
>NZ_JCAJRU010000320.1:0-4612 GCF_059447605.1 Paenibacillus sp. N119s
AAAGATCCGGCTGTAATTCGTATTGTTTATGGGTAACTAATTCAGCCAAATTTCCGGCTTGCATCAATAGCGACTCACCTGCGGTGCATTGCTGTATACTCATGTACAGCTCCTTCCCCGGCAAGGTATTTGTATTCGAACAGCTTCTAGGGGGATGACCTCAGATCGAGACTATTAGACAATTATACCTGATTTGCGTCCCTACTGCCCAAAATAAGACAAAAAAATAAAATACCGAAAAGTCGGTATTTTATCTCAAAGCTGATTTAATCAGATATGCAACCCTTATGATCCGTTACTCTTCTGTCCCTCAGCTGTTAGCCCAAGCTTTTTTAGCAGATGAATAGCCTGCTCCTTCTCTTCCACAGATAAGCCATCCACAGTCTCCATAATAACACGATGATGCTGCGGGAATATTTGTTCAAAAAAATGACGTCCTTCGTCCGTCAATTCTGCATAAATTACACGCCGATCATCTTGTGACGCACGGCGGGTAAGCAAGTTTTTTTTCTGGAGCTTATCTACCACATACGTAATATTTCCACTGGAGATCAGTACCTTTTCTCCGATTTTCTGCAATGGCTGGGGTCCGCGATAATACAACAAGTCCAGCACACCAAATTCAGTTGTATTTAATCCATGACTATGAATGTCCCGATTCGTGCGAGAAGTGACCGAATTATAAGCACGAGCCAGAACAACAAACAAGTTCAGCGCTAAGTCCTGATCATCTGGTTTTACAGACATATTAACAGCCTCCGTTACTCATATCTTTATTCAAAGATATCTTAATTGCATGCTTTTGTCAAGTTTGAGCACTTTTTTCCCGCTCTTACGGTCGGTGTTGAAGGAATTACCATCTAGTATGCTAAAGTTGCCGTTGATTATGTAAAAAAGGCCTGCTCTCAACCAGTTATTAAGCACTGATTGCGAGAGCAAGGCGATTATAATGCATTCCCTCATTTCTTACGTAAAAATACGTAGGCAACACGTCCGCATAATACTCCCAGGACATTCAGTATGATGTCATCCACATCCGCTGTACCTGCACCCAGCAACATCTGGGTTACTTCGAGAATGACCAGTGCGATCAGCACTACTAATAGCATTCTGCCTACCCTGCGCATAGGCACCCAAATCATGGGCAGAAGAATACCGAAGGGAATGAACACACCAATATTCCCAAGCAAATTAACACCCCATACCCGAAAAGGGGAAAAATGCATTACCCGCCAGTATCGGCCGATTGTCTCCAATGGAACCATATTATATGAATACGGAGGTCCTGGTCGTAACGTACGACCAAAACCGAGAAACATCCAATATAATAGAAGCCCTGTATACAATATCAATAACACGAATGCCACATTATAAAACAAACGGTTACCAGACATTATTTGTTCCGGATGTCAATTTGTCCATTCGCTCGCGCGATAATGACTTGGTCCGCCATGTTAATGAACAGCCCATTATCGACTACACCCGGGATTTGATTCAAGCGAATTTCCAGCTCGTGCGGGTTCTCGATCGTACCGTAGCGACAATCGGCAATATAATTACCATTATCCGTAAGATAGCGCTGGCCGTCTTTCATACGCCATTCCGCTTTACAGCCTGTCTGCCGCAAAGCCTCCAACGTCCATTCACTGGCAAAAGGCACCACCTCGACTGGCAAAGGAAATGCTCCCAGTGCCTTCACATCCTTGGACTCATCCACAATAATGATTAATCGGTCGGTATTGCTTTCCACAATTTTCTCTCTCAGTAGAGCCCCGCCTCCACCTTTCACCAATACCAGCTGCTCATTCACCTCATCCGCACCGTCAATGGTAACGTCAAGCCTTCCAATCTGATCAAATGGTATGATGGGAATCCCTAGCTCCCTGGCCTGATCCTCCGAGGCTTGGGATGTAGCTACAGCCTGTATATGTAATCCTTGTGCCACACGCTCTCCGATTTTTTGAATAGCCCAATAGGCTGTCGAGCCTGTACCAAGTCCTACTTTCATGCCATCCTGAATCGCTTCCACTGCTTTCTCAGCCGCTTTTTGCTTCAAATTCATTATCATCTCTCCCGCTATATAGGCTAGTGTTGATCATCATCTATTTTATATGAGAACGCTTTATAAAGACAGAGACAGCTTTTTACCATAACAAAGACTATTTTCATCATGTTCATACTCCCCAAAGCGTTCGATAGGTTCGTATCCCTGCTTGGTATACAAAGCAATCGCTTCAGGTTGAGCCGCTCCGGTCTCTAGTTTAATCCTTATAATCCCCCGTTTACTGGCTTCCTGCTCCAGGAAAGACAATAAACTAACTGCAATTCCTTGTCGGCGATAAGAAGAATCGACATAAAATCGCTTAAGCTCCATCTCTTCCGCATCTATAGGCCTAAGCCCTCCGCAAGCAACCGGCTTTTCATCTACATACACAACAGCGAAAACCATATTTTTAACTTTCGGATTGGAAAAATCCACCAAGTAAATTTGGTCGGCAGGATACCTTTCCAGCAGGTCTTCATCCAGCCTATGAATCAAATGATGCAGATCCGCATGATCGCTCTCAACCTTTAAAATCGTAAGCTTGGACACTTTTCTCTTCCCTCTTCTCTATGCATAGATACATGGGCTCATTTCGCAAACAATTCCCGAAAACCGCGATAAATCAAGCATTTGCAGCATCAAATATGAAAAATGTCCCAAATTCATAAGTGCATTTGACTCTATTATAAAGTATGATGGTTTCTGTTGAATAGTTGCTTATGGAGTGAAATGAACTTGAATTTCAAGCGTGAGCATAAATTGGGAAATACTGAAATATACATAGTGCTTACTTATTAAAAATTAATTTTTTATTGGGTTAGGTATTCATTTCAAGAGCTTTTTGTACGACATATATATAGGGATATCTTACTTGTCCGAAAAAGACTTAAGACCTATTTCGGAAAAATCAAGGGTCATTATCTCTATTTATTATGTTTGTAAGGGGGACTTGATTATCTCATTCGATAAGCGGTTCAACACCATATACAAAAATACTACCAGGGAGTGGAACATTTTGAAAAAGTGGAGTGGCTTATCATTCTTCACCAAAAACTTATTATTATCCTTCTTCAATATCGTATTGATCGGGCTAGTCCTTATTGTGTCTAGCTATTTGATCCAACGTACGATTTTGATCGACCAATTGCATGGGCAAGTGGAAAAAATCACATTGAAGTGGGCACAAGGCATTAATTCCGATGAAGTATCGCAAGCAGTTCAAGAAAAAAATTATGATGGGCCCATTCAAACCAAGCTCCGTACCTATCTTGATAACATCATGGCGACGAACCCGAATATCTCTCACGCCTATATTTTCGGAACAGAGCTGGAAAATGGGAATCAGACATCCATTATTGCCATGCCAACAGACCTGAGAGAATCATTTGAAAAAGAAAAGATGGGTGTCGGCGCTATGTACGAGCAACCCAATGTTGTGGCTGTAGGTGTAACAAGTATGCTGGACTCCGGCAAACCTACATTCACCAGCTTCTATGATGACACTTTTGGCACATGGACAACTTTGATGACACCGATTAAAGATCCTAGCGGCAAAATCTTTGCTTATTTTGCTGTCGATGCTGATGCTGGTGCTGTTCCTGCCGGATTGACCAAGTTGCTTATTAGCGGGGCTACTATTTTGGTGATTTTCCTACTAATCTGCCTGGCACTTCAATATTGGGTAGTGAAACGCACGCTGTCTCCGATTAAGCAACTGATGTACGGTATCAGTGAAGTCAGCAGAGGGAATCTGGATGTGCAAATTCATGCTGGCCAGGATGATTTGGGGCGCGTAAATCAGAACTTCAACGATATGGTAAGCCATGTTAACAGCATCATGACCAAAGTGAAGCAGACAACGGATGAAGTCAATGAATCTGCAAAGGAATTACTCGCAATTTGCGAGCAAAACGGAATCAATTCCAACATCATCAACCAGAATATCAACGAAATTACGGATAATATCCGTTCACAGGAAAAAGCCACAGGCGATAGCGCACGAGCTATGGCTGAAATGGCATCGGTCATCCAAAATATTGCTGCCAGTTCTTCCAATGTGGCTGAAGAAGCCAATTCGGTAGAGAAGCGTTCTAATGAAGGTAACGAGATTGTAAGCAAGGTATCATCCCAAATGCATTTGATTACCGATTCAGTAACGAATACTTCCCGTATCATCAAGTTGCTCGACAGCCGTTCACAGGAAATTGGCAATATCATTAGCACCATTTCAGGTATTTCCAGTCAGACGAACCTGCTCGCTCTGAACGCTTCTATTGAAGCTGCGCGTGTCGGTGAAGAAGGTAAAGGCTTTGCCGTTGTAGCCAGTGAAGTACGCAAACTGGCAGAACAATCTGCGGAGGCAACGAAACAAATTACGTCACTGATTGAAGAAATTCAAAGTGAAATCGGACAAGCAGTGAAGTCGATGGAGCAAGGAAACGTTGAAGTTCAAAACGGGATCGTCGTTGCCGGACAAGCAGGCGCGTTGTTCAATGATATTCTCCAAGCCACTAAAAATGTAGCATGGCAAATCCAAGAAGTATCCAGTGCTACGGAGGAGATTTCTGC
>NZ_JCAJRU010000321.1:0-4562 GCF_059447605.1 Paenibacillus sp. N119s
CCGGAGATAGTACACGGAACCGGAAGCATGCAGCGGTGAACAGTTTTTTTAGAGCGCTACAGGAATTTGAGTTATGCAGCGCAAATCCGGCAGCGGGAATCAAAAAAGCAAAAACTGAAAAGAACCGTATGCCTGTCTATCTGGATGAAAAGGATATTCAGCCGTTTTTGCTCGCGGTGGAAGGGAAATATGCAAATCGTAATATGGCTATCTTTCTGCTTATGGTCTACATGGGATTGCGGGTGGGGGAGGTTCATTCGTTGAATGTCTCAGATTACAGCCGAGAAAGACGCACATTAGATGTGTTCGGTAAAGGGCGTAAGTGGCGTACCCTGCCAGTACCGGCGGCCGTTTGTGATTTTGTAGAGCATGCATTGGAGGAAAGATTGACGCCGTGGAGAAGTAAAGAGGACGCGATGTTCGTATCCCAAAAAGGCCGCCGTCTGGCCGTGCGCTCTATCCAACAGATTGCTACAGAAACGTTCGAACGATTCCAGCAAGATAAGGGCTTAGAGCGTCGGGAGGCTTATTCCAGCCATAAGCTAAGACATACATTTGCCACGATGCTATTGCGCAAGGGAGCAGATCTGCGTACAGTACAGGAGCTGCTGGGGCATTCATCCATCCAGACCACCACGGTATATACACATGTCACTGATCGGGAAAAAGAAAAAGCAATGGATAAACTGGATATTCAGATACCTATAACGGGATTGTAAGTATATTCCACGATTATATTGTATAGTTAATTTGAATATGGTTTACATAATTATTATTACGTAAAATCAATAAAAAAGAATTGAATCTGACTTGTAAATTAAATCCATGATATTACGTTCTTAATATTATGAACTTGTAATCTTTAGCATAAGCTTTGTCTTGTTTTTTACAGCTTTGTTTATTTAATGCCCAGCATACTCTGGTCTTGACAAAGGTAATATTTTGCTACAAAATTAGTGGGACCACTTCGTAAAGTATCTTTATAAAGTGGTCCCACTAATTTTGTAAAAGAAGGAGCACAGTATGGGAAAAGCAAACACAAATTTAATTAAAGAAATAAATCTGAATCTGGTTCGGAAAGTATTAAAGCAGATCGGCAAGGCCACAAAACCTCAACTAGCTGCCTTGACTGATTTAAGTGTGGTTACTATCAATACGCTTATGCAGGAATTGCTTAATAATGGAGAGATTTTTGAAGATGAGATTGTCCCTTCCAACGGTGGTAGACATGCACTAACCTATCGTTTTAATTATGAGTATAGTCTGGCACTGATTATACATATTAATGAAAAACAAGGAATGGATGTAGTATCGACCACGGTCGTTAATTTAAACGAGGACGCTCTCATGAAAGAAGAACATCCCTTTCAAATTTTTGATGATGCACAATTTTATTCCACGATTCAAGGCATCATTTCGCTTTATCCTTCTATTAAGGTTATTGGTATTGGAATCCCGGGACAATCGGTTGATGGAGAGATTACAGTCAGCAGTCATGAAAGGTTGAATGGAATCCGGTTGGCAGAGGATGTGCAGAGCAAATTTGGTTTGCCCGTTATGGTGGAGAATGATGTAAATGCGGCTGTGTGTGGATACGTTTACAGAGAACAGAAAGATGAAGATCAATGTGTGCTAGCTATTTATTTTCCTGAAAATTCTCCACCAGGGATGGGGATTTATTTACGCAATGGAGTTTTAAAGGGCAAACATGGATTGGCTGGTGAAATCAAATTCCTACCGTCTGTAGTGTGGGATGAAAACAAGGGAAGAGAAGTTTTTTTCAATAGTATATGTGAAATAATTCAAACATTACAATCTATATTTGATCCTGATCAAATTGTGATCTATAGAGAGAATATAGAAGAAGATTCTTTTTTTCGTTTTTTGGAAACCTACAAAGCTAAGCATGAGATGCCTTTGTATCCTGACATTGTTCTCTCCGATTTATTTTATGAGGATTTTAAAACAGGGTTGAGAGAGTTAACCCTAAAAGAATTAGAGCGTCCTATAATTGTTTTTAAATAACGACATCTATCGTTTGAGCAGAGGAGGAGAAACATGATGGCAACCTGGTTTCTGATTATTATTTATCTAGCGTTTATTAGCTTGGGAATCCCGGATTCCCTGTTTGGGGCAGCATGGCCTGTGATGTGGCCGGAACTCGGGGCTGATTTTGGGTCTGCCGGAATAGTCTCCATGGTCGTGGCAGGCGGAACCATTGTATCAAGTCTAGCCAGTGGAACTATCATTGAAAAAATAGGTACAGGCAAGATTACTCTAATGAGCTGCTTTTTGACTGCAGGAGCGTTACTCGGGTTTTCTTTTGCACCTTCATTGTTCTGGCTCGTAAGCTTAGCAATTCCCCTTGGCCTCGGCGGGGGAGCTGTAGATGCAGCACTCAATCAATATGTGGCTACTCATTATAAAGCACATCATATGAGTTGGCTGCATTGTTTTTGGGGTGTTGGAGCTACGATGGGACCAATCATTATGTCTTTCTACATTTCGAACCACAATTCATGGAGAAGTGGCTATACAGCCGTATCCATGATTCAGTGGGGACTTGTTATTATTTTGCTTATTACACTGCCATTATGGAAACGTGTAAACGCGATACAAGATTCGATTATTTCTGAAGCTCAATCAGACTACTCACAGATGGATCACAATATCGCACAAGTTGAGAACACACCCAAACAAAATCTAATTCGAATGAAAGGAGTTAAGAACACACTCGTTGCTTTTTTGTTTTATTGTGGGGTAGAAGCCACGGTAGGCTTATGGGGAGCCAGCTTTTTGGTAGGGGCTAGAAACATCCCTGCTGAAACTGCTGCTGGTTGGGTATCTTTGTATTACGGTGGAATCACGGTAGGCAGACTGATTACGGGGTTTGTAACTTTAAAAATAAATAATCGTATCTTAATCCGGATTGGCCAACTTACTGCTGTTGCAGGCGGACTCATTTTGCTGCTTCCGTTGCCTGTTGCCTTTTTATTACCCGGTTTTATCCTTATTGGATTAGGGCTTGCACCCATTTACCCTGGACTTCTTCATGAAACGCCAACACGTTTCGGTAAGGAAAACTCCGCCAAACTCATGGGTTATCAGATGGCAGTTGCTTATACAGGAACAACATTGCTCCCTCCCATTGTTGGGCTGATAGCATCTCAGGTAAGTATTCATTTTTTTTCGGTTGCAGTCCTTGTTTTCCTTCTTTTTATGCTGCTCAGTTCAGAACAAGTGAATCGTATACTGAAAAAGAGAATTTTGAAGGTTTAAGACAAATTACAACTTGACTTGAAACGCGTTTCATCAGCTAAAGTAAGTGTATACCCTAAAAGAGAAAGGAGAGCCCTCTATGATCTCACTCATTTTATTATGTTTAGTTATATGGTGTGGTGCTTACTGTTGCTTAGCATTATCAAGATAGCCTATGGAAGTAAAACCTTACCGCTCTATCGATGATTTTTTTGAGTAGCTTTGTAACCACTTAATAAACGACCTTTTTTTACTCACTTTATTAATGTCTTTAATTAAATGTTTTATGAAGTGGTCTGGAGCTGTATCGAGCTGCTTAAATAGATTAGATGTTGTATAAAAGTACAGATACGACATAAGGGAGTGCGACAATGTGGGGATTGAAGGTGTCTTATGCATTGCCATTTTATGCATTACGTATTTCATAATCAGTAGTTTGGCTCATTCTTCTTTTGTTCAAAAGCTTGCAACACGATTGTTTGAGGATTTTTATAGAGACTATGATGTTGACCCTTGGAAAGAAAATAAAAAGTCATAAATGTGACCTGACAGGCAGGGAGCTTTAGCAATTAAGGGAGGCTTATTTATGTTTAAACTGGTAGTAAGTGATTTGGATGGTACTTTTCTGAACAATAGTGGTACGTTTGATATTGAATTATTTAATCAGGTGTATAAAGAGATGCAAGAAAATAATATCTCTTTTGTTGCTTGTACAGGTAAGCAATGTGAAAGAGTCGAAGAATTGTTTGGTGAGCATGGAAAAGGGATCTGGATTTTGGGGGACAGTGCGACTCGCATTAAAAAGGATGGAGTCGTTGTAAAAGAGTTTACAATTGAACGTAATATAGCATTACAAGCGATCAATCAAATTGAAGCTTTTGCTAATGAATTTATTATCATAGCATGTACAACAGAAGGAGCTTATGTTCATTCTCATATTCAAGAAGAGTATTATAAAATTGTGAAGGGCTCTTATAAGGAAGTTAGGAAGATTGATTCGTTGGATCAAATAAATAGCAACTTTCTAAAAATAACTGTTTACGATCCATCCGGGAGAAGTTCCTTGTTAAGAAAACATGTTGAAGAGGCACTGCTAGATCAAATTTATATTGTCGATTCTGAAGCAAATTGGCTGGATATCACAGCGCTTCATACTCATAAAGGGGAGACGGTAAAAAAACTCCAAGAGATATTGGGTGTTACTGAGGATGAAACCATGTCTTTTGGAGATGGTGAAAATGATGTGGAGCTTATGAGTATTGCCAAATACAGTTTTGCTGTAAAAAATGCCTGTGAGAACACTA
>NZ_JCAJRU010000322.1:0-4438 GCF_059447605.1 Paenibacillus sp. N119s
AAACTCCATGATCCGCTTGGGGATAATTCCTTCCATTTTGAGCCAGGTCTCCAGTCTTCCCCGATATCCGCAGCCTTTTTTATATACCAGGAGCGGACGAGTTGCAAAATCGTCCACGGAAACGTCATCTCCTTGAGATACAAGCACCAGCTTTTCCTGAAATACATCAAACTGTTCAATGAGCGGATGCTTGACCGGTCCGGTCACAAAGGCTCCATCCAGTCGCATTTCTGCAACCTCCTGCACCAGTGATTCCGTAACCCCCGCCTTGAGAGACAATTCGACATCCGGATACTTGCTGTAGTAAGCATGCAAAATGGCCGGAAGAGCAATGACAGTCTCCACGATACCAATCTCAAGTACCCCTGAAGGTGCAGAGGTGTTCTGAAACGCATGCTTCATTTCCTCAAATTGCGATAAAATGCTTTTCGTATATTGCAGCAGGCGCTTGCCCTCGGCATTGAGGATCATCCCCCGCTTATGTCTATAAAATAAAGGGGTTTGCAGTTCCTTTTCCAGTAGCTTGATTCTGGCCGTTACATTGGACTGGACGTAGCTAAGCTCGGCTGCAGCCTTGCTGACACTGCCATGTGCAGCCACCGTCTGGAAGATGTTTAAATCGTTCAGATCCACTACTGTTCCTCCTTATCGTGAAAGGGCAAGGGCCAAAAAATTGACGCACCTTGTCACTTATCATCATTTTAAATGATCATAAAGTTTATTTTCAATCATTTTACCAACAGCTTCCTATCCTTTATGATGTGTCCATAAGATATGTCCGCTGAGACCGGCAAGAAGGAGCTTTTGTACACCATGAACAAACAGATCATGACCGGATCTTTATTATGCCTGATCGCCAGTATATCCTGGGGGGCCATGTTTCCGGTGTCGCACATCGCATTACAGCATATTAATCCACTGTATTTTTCATTTTTACGCTATTTCTCGGTTACACTCATATTAATTGTGCTATTGTGGCTCAAAGAGGGACGGACAGCATTTCGCTTTGAGGGCAAGGGCAAGGTATTGTTGTTCTTTGGAACTATGGGATTTACCATTTATAATATGGCTGTTTTCCAGGGACAGCACGCGATGGGGGCGGCAGGCACCCTTGTAGCCTCCATCATGGAAGTGTTAATGCCGATGATTTCCATTGCAATGGTGTGGATCATGACCCGTAAAATGCCTCCAAAATATACACTAGTCAGCATGGTGATTGCGCTGGCTGGAGCCTTACTGGTAATCACGAACGGCAAATGGACCTTTTTCACACTTGCCGGACAACACTTGCTGGCACTGCTGCTTGTTTTTGTAGGCGTCGTGGGATGGGTCGTCTATTCCATGGGAGGCAGTCATTTTGCTGGATGGTCTACTCTTCGATATTCAACCTTGACCTGTCTGCTTGGAACTCTGGTTTCTTTCGTTGTCGTGACATTTGCCTCTGTTTTTGACTGGATTACGGTGCCGGATTGGCAGCACGTATGGTCAGTCAAATACGAAATGAGCTTTATGATCCTGCTTCCAGGGCTAGCGGCTTTACTTAGCTGGAATGCCGGAATCCGCAAGCTGTCTCCACTGAACGGAATTCTATTTATTAATTTTGTACCGATTACCACACTGGTACTTATGTATTTCCAAGGTTATGTCATTAGCCATTATGAACTGTACGGAACGGTACTGGTCATTTTCGCGCTGATTTTGAACAATATGTTTCAGAGAAGCTCTCTGCGTACATCCAACAGCTCACGGGGTGTCCGTTTTCGTCTGAATCGTCGCAAGTCATTCAACAGTGACTTCTAACCCTGCGAACCAAAGTGATGATAAACATCAAAAAAGCGTCTGGATACGGAATAACCTCCGATATCCAGGCGCTTTTTATCATTTATGATTTTTCTTCAATCTGGAAACGTCCAACCAGTTCGCGTAGCTCTTCTGCCATCTGGCTCAGGTCTGCGGTGGATGAAGCAATTTCCTCTATGGAAGCAAGCTGTTGCTCAGCCGCTGCTGAGATCGACTCGGTGTTGCTCGCCGCCTCGTCCGAAATATGGGAAATGTCGCTCATAATATCCACGACACCTACAGTCCCCCGCGCCATTTCCTGAGTCACTCCGGTAATGTCATGGATATGCCCCATCGCGCGTTCAACAGCCTGACTGATTTCTGCAAACGAGTGCTCGGACGTGGTTACCGAATTAATACCTTCGGATACCCGTGCCCGCGCTTGTTGCATCGCACCCAGCGCATGGTTCATATCCAGCTGCATCGCTTCAATGCGCTCCGAGATCAAGGTAGCCGATTTGGCAGATTCCTCAGCCAGCTTGCGTACTTCTGTAGCAACCACGGCAAATCCTTTGCCATGATCCCCAGCGCGTGCGGCCTCAATAGATGCATTCAGTGCCAACAAATTGGTCTGTTTGGCAATACCGGATATAACACTGATAATATTCACGATTTCACCAGAGCGTTCATTCAGCGAGTCCATAGCCTGTCCAAGATCATGAACAGTTTCGTCGATGTCATGCATCTTCTGTACAGCCTGGGTAGCAGCCTTGCTGCCTTCCTGTGCCGACTCCGCATTCATTTTCACATGTTCAGATACACCCACCATGCGCTCGGATACATCCGCTGCTTGCTGAGCCAGCCCCTCCATACTCACAGAGCCATGCTTGACGCTTTGCAGCTGACGTTCGCTGCCTACAGCTACTTCTTGAATAGCAATTGTGACATGCTCAATGGCTTGGGTCGTCTGATCTGCACCCGCAGCCAGCTCCTCTGCCGAAGAACTTACACGGTCTGTCGTTTCACGCACGCTTCGAATCATCGTGCGCAAACTATCCACCATGGTTTGAAAGTGAGCAGATAGTTCGCCTACCTCATCTGTTTTTCCTGTTTCCAAATCGCCCGTCAAATCTCCTTCACTGATTCGTTCTGCTGATTTTTGCAGTTTACGAATCGGAACCAGAACCGAACGGGTAATCAGGAAAATCGCGATAAGTGCAACCACCAATGAGGCAGCCAGCACAAAAATGGTTACATAACGCATGGCAGCGGTGGCATCGCTAATCTCGGATACATAGAAAGTACCTGCAATTTTCCAACCGGTATCCTTATTCGTTACATAAGTTAAATATTTTTCGCGACCTTCATACATATAGTTAAAGTTCCCGCTTGGCGCAGTGTACAGCCTGTCAAGCGAATTATCCTGAGGTAATGAACCCGCTTTAGCCGTAGGATGGACTACGAATTTCTTCGTGTGATCCAGAATGACGATATACCCCTCCTGACCCACTTTGATGGAGGCCAGTTTACGTACACTTTCCAGATTCAAAGAGATCCCGATCACGCCAGACTGGTCGGCAAGCGTCCGCGATACTACGATTACAGGAATACCTGATGAATTGATGATCACAGGGGTGATCGCTACCTTACCCGGTTGCTTCATCGCTTCGATGTACCATGGTCGTGTGCGAGGATCAAATGTCCCTTCGTCCTTTTTGGGCACCCCTCGGATCATCAACCCCTCCGGTGTTCCAACAAAAATATCCGTCGCATCTTCGTGTAAGCCTATGTATTGGATCAGCTTGGGCTGAATCAAGGGACTGTTTGGCCCGTCAATCATCGAACCGTCGAGACGTTCCGCCAAATATCCCACATCTTGAATTTTACTGGCGATTGCATATTCAATCACAGAGTTAGCTGTCGTTACCCCCTGATTTGCACTGCTGTAAAGCTGTTTCTCCATCGCATTATACGATGATTTATAAGTCGCAGCGGAAATGCTTAAACTCGGAATCAGCAAAACAAGTAAAAAACCTAAAATCAACTTGTTCCTGAGTGTCCATATGGTCTTTCTCTTTCGCGTTATTGCCATGTATTTTTCTTCCCCTTTGCTCAAAAAGCGATATTATTTCATTACATTCCATGGAAGTTATATCGGCAGAAAGTAGCAAATCATTTACAAGAAATTTTCACAAAGGAGCAAAACAAATACCGCGTCCTATGCTACTAAGGACGCGGTTATATGAATATTTAGACCTGTACGTTACTATTTCCAGCCTTTTTACGACCAAAAAACTGATCCACTGCCAGAAAACGCCCACCGACAAGGGCTTGTTGAAGACTGGTGAACAGAATCAGCAGATCAAATTCAATCGAGCCAAAAGACTGTCCTTTTTTAGCAGTGAGCAATACACCGATCATAACGATCGTCAATGCGGCGCCAGCCAATCGTGTTCCGATACCCAGAACCAGTGCAATCCCCCCGACTAGCTCAACTGTAGCGACCACTGGAGCCATCCAGCCAGGGAGTCCAATGCTCTGGAAGAAGCCGGAGGTTCCGTCTAGTCCCTGAAATTTTTGTGCACCGTGAACGATAAAAATAACCCCTGTAAAGATTCGTACCAATAATATTCCAATATTCGCAAGCGTTTGATTCATA
>NZ_JCAJRU010000323.1:0-4406 GCF_059447605.1 Paenibacillus sp. N119s
GGATGTGAACTACAACATGCCGTCGGTGCTGCAAGTGAGCGGTCCGCTGGATGTGAAGCGAGTGGAACAGGTATTCCGTCAACTGATCACACGTCATGCCTCCTTGCGTACTCGCTTTGACCTGATCGACAGTGAGCCGATGCAATGGATTGAAGACACCGTGCCGTTCGAAGTGGAATATACGAAAGTACGAGCAGAGGGTGCGACTACGGATACAGACATGATGGCCAGCAAGGAAGTGCAGGAGCTGGTGAGTCGCTTTGTCCGTCCGTTTGATCTCAAAGCTGCGCCGCTGCTGCGGGTAGGCTTGGTAGATCTGGGCGTCCAGGGAGGTGAGCAGAAAGCCCAACATCTGCTTATGCTTGATATGCACCACATCGTCTCGGATGGGGTGTCCATGGGGGTACTGACTGAAGAATTTGTCCGCTTGTACGACGGTGAAGAGCTGCCGCCACTGCGGATACAGTACAAGGATTATGCCGTATGGCAGCAAAGCGAAGCCCATCAGGAATGGATGCAGTCCCAGGAAGCGTACTGGCTCGACACCTTCCGAGGGGAACTGCCTGTACTGGATCTACCGACAGACTTTGCCCGTCCGGCGGTGCGTAGTACAGCAGGCGATATCGTGGTGTTCGGGCTGGAACGCGAAGTGAGCGAACGGCTGAAGGAACTGGCGGCGCACACCGGCTCTACGCTGTATATGGTGCTGCTGGCGGCGTACACCGCACTCTTACACCAATACAGCGGCCAAGAGGACATCGTCGTCGGCACGCCGATTGCCGGACGACCCCATGCCGATCTGGAACCGATTCTCGGCATGTTCGTCGGTACGTTGGCAATGCGAAACTATCCGACAGCAGAACATACCTTCCGCAGCTATGTGGAAGAAGTGAAGGTTCGCGCCCTGCAAGCCTATGAGCATCAGGACTATCCATTTGAAGAACTGGTGGAAAAGCTGAATGTGAAGCGGGATATGAGCCGCCATCCGCTGTTTGATACGATGTTTACCCTGCAAACGACCGAGGAAGGTGAACTGCAACTGGCAGACCTCAGCTTCCGTCCATACGGCTTGGAACAAACACCAGCGAAGTTTGATTTGACGCTGGAAGCTAGAGAGGAAGAGGCAGGCCTCCAGTTCGGATTGCAGTATGCAACTGCGTTGTATCAACGGGAAACGGTAGAACGGATGACACGCCACTTTATTCGCTTGGCCGCAGCCGTAGCAGCGAACCCGGATGCGAAGCTGGGTGAGCTGGAGCTCATTACGGCAGCAGAAACCGAACAGATTTTGAAGGTGTTCAATGATCCGAACGCACATCACGTGCGTGGAACACTCCAAGGTCTGTCGCTCAGCGAGCGTTTTGAAGAGCAAGCGAAAAACCACCCTGAGCGGATAGCCGTGGTGTCTGGAGACATGGCGCTAACCTACGCTGAGCTGAATGAGCAGGCGAACCAGTTGGCCCGTGTGTTACGTGCGAAAGGGGTTGAAGCAGATCAACCGGTAGGCATACTGCTGGAACGTTCTGCGGATATGCTGGTGAGCATTCTGGGGGTACTGAAGGCCAGAGGCGCGTATGTGCCAATGGATACGATGTATCCGCAGGAACGGATCGACTACATGCTTCAAGACAGTGGGGCAAAGGTCGTGATCACAAGCAGATCTGCCAACCTGTCACTCCAACTGCCATCGACAGTACAAGCTATCGTTCTTGACGAGGAGGACGTACAGGCTCAACTAGGAGCACAGGATGCGAGCAATCTGATCTCTGTCGCCGGCCTGCACAACCTGGCCTATATGATTTACACGTCAGGTACAACCGGTCAGCCGAAAGGGGTCATGATCGAGCAGGGCAGTGTCAGCAATCTGGTAGATGCTCTATATGAGCGAGTATACAGTCGGTATGATCAGCCGCTTCACATCGCATGGCTGTCAGCCTTTGTATTTGACGCCTCGGTGAAGCAAATCTTTGCCAGTTTGCTGTTAGGTCACACCTTGCATGTGGTGTCCCGTGACATCAGTCTGAGCGGGGAGCATTTGATCGCCTACTACCGCACGCACCGAATTGATCTGTCGGACGGCACACCTGCGCATCTGCATATTTTGAACGAAAGCATCGGCGTGACAGAAGCGCCAGGTGTGAAGCACTACCTGATCGGGGGCGAAGCCTTATCGGTGCAGCTGGTCCATGTGTTCCTGCACAAGTGGGCCGGGTATCGTCCGGTGATTACGAATGTGTATGGACCGACCGAAACGACGGTAGATGCGACGGCTTATACGATTGAAGATGTAGAGTCCCTGCATGTCCTGCTGGCCAAAGGGGAGCACACGGTATCCATCGGAACGCCAATAGCGAACCAGACTGTGTATATCCTGAACCACCAGCAACAGCTGGTGCCGATCGGTATCGCAGGTGAGCTCTATATCGGGGGTGCAGGTATTGCACGAGGATACCTCAACCTGCCAGAACTGACGGCAGAGAAGTTTATCCCGAATCCGTTTGCTGATGCGGCGGTTGCCGATCAAGCGGGCAGCACTCACGCAAACCGGATGTACCGGACAGGTGATTTGGCACGGTGGCTGCCGGATGGCAGTATCGAGTATTTGGGCCGGATCGACCACCAGGTCAAAATCCGCGGCTACCGGATCGAACTGGGCGAGGTGGAAGCACAGCTGCTGACCGTGGACGGTATCCAAAAAGCCGTGGTCACAGCATGGGAAAGCGAAGACGGACACAAGGATCTGTGTGCCTATATCGTAGCTACAGAGTCGCTGAGTCTGCCGGAACTGCGGAATGCGCTGCAGCCGAAGCTGCCGGATTATATGATTCCGACGTATGTGGTACAGCTGGATCGTTTCCCGCTGACACCTAACGGGAAAATCGACCGGAAGGCGTTGCCAGCACCAGAAGCACGCCTTGAAGGAGGCCTGGAGTACGTTGCGCCGCGGACGCCGCTGGAGGCTAAACTAGCCCAAATCTGGCAGGATGTCTTGAAACTGTCAAGCGTCGGCGTCACCGACTCATTCTTTGATGTGGGCGGGCACTCTCTGCGGGCAACGACACTGGTGGCCAAAATCCATCAGGAACTGGACAGCCGAATGACACTGCGTGAGGTGTTCCAGCACTTTACGATTGAGCAGCAAGCCCAGCTCATCGCAACGCATGGCACAGACGCCTATACGGTGATCCCTACCGCGAGGAAACAGGCCTACTACCCTGCTTCCTCGGCGCAAAAACGACTGTACATTTTGAGCCATTTGGAAGGTGGAGAGGTCAGCTACAATATGCCGGGTGTATTGGTAGTGGAGGGGCCGCTGGAGGCAGACCGACTGGAGGAGGCGTTCCGTCAGTTAGTAGCCCGTCATGAAACGCTGCGGACTTCCTTTGAAATGGTGGACGGCGAGGTTGTGCAGCGGGTTTACGATCAGGTGGAGTTTGCCGTAGAACGTCTGCAGGCCCATGAGTCTGAAGCCGAAGCGTATATCGAGTCCTTTGTACGCAGCTTCGATCTTCAGCAGGCACCGCTGCTGCGTGTCCGTCTCGTTCAAACCGGGCCCGAGCGTCACCTCCTGATGTACGACATGCACCATATTATTTCAGACGGTGTATCGTCTAACAATATCGTGCAGGAGCTGGGACAACTGTACGAGGGACAGGCTTTAGAGCCGTTGTCAATTCAGTACAAGGACTATGCGGTGTGGCAGCAGCAGGAAATGCAGCGGGAGTCCTACCAGCGCCGGGAACAGTTCTGGCTGGAGCATTTAGCCGGGGAATTGCCGATCCTGGATCTGCCGATTGCTTATCCTAGACCTGCTGTGCGCAGCTTTGAGGGAGCGATGTATGAATTTACAGTGGATCCGAATGTATCTGGGCAACTGCGCCGGATAGCGGCACAGACTGGAAGCACATTGTACATGGTGCTACTAGGCGCCTACACCGTCCTGCTGTCCAAATACAGCGGTCAGGACGATATGATCATCGGTACGCCAGTAGCCGGTCGCTTGTTGCCTGAACTGGAGCCACTGATCGGCATGTTCGTCAATACGCTAGCTATCCGGCACCAGCCGCAGGGCAACCAAACGTTCCACAACTACTTGCTGGAAGTCCGAGATCGTACGCTGCAAGCCTTCGAGCATCAGGATTATCCGCTTGAAGAGCTGGTGGAAAAGCTGGATGTAGCACGGGATGCAAGCCGTAACCCGTTGTTTGACACCATGTTTGTACTTGAAAATATGGAGTCACAGGAAGCGGAGCTTGAAACGCTAACCTTCAGCCCATATGTTCAGGAACACAGAACCTCCAAATTCGATTTGACCTTGTCCATGAGTGATGAAGACGGGCAGATCAAGGGTTCCTTTGAATATTGCACGAAGCTGTTTGGCGCTGATGCGATTGAACGATTAACCG
>NZ_JCAJRU010000324.1:0-4397 GCF_059447605.1 Paenibacillus sp. N119s
GATAAATTAGCGTGTACGTTCAAGGCATTTTTGACCTTGGCATCCATTGTAGTGTGGCTTGCTTAAGTTTGAAGACAGGCCCTAGTTCAAGCTCAGGGTTTTTAGGTTTGGTTTCGTTCGCTTGGGTACCATTTTCCGTAATATAAATCCTCCAAGATACTCATATTCATCTTCTCCTTCGTGATATAGATAAGGTTTTGAGTTCGAACACAGAGTGCATTTTCCTCAAAAACAAGAATATCTCAGTAAAAAATCAATACTGATTTTTAGCGAATATTTCACTAAGGTAATTGAGGACTAATGCCGAGTATCTGAAATGTGACCAGAGGATTTACACCGATTATGAACGCGGTGAAAAAGAATCACGTCCACATCGAGGTATATGGGTGGCCGGATTTGGTCCGGTTGCCTAAGAGCAAGTGCTGGACGAAGTCAGCCCTTCTTGGAAAATAAGCAGGACTTCATATCTTCTACTCATTAACGTTAGAAGTCATAACAAGTGAATTTTTTTTAAAAAGCCTCACTAATTACCAGATTACTGTGGAGGGAACGAATACTTTTTGCCACCCCAAGCCACGAGAAGCGCAAGGAATAAGAGTATGAATAATGCCCATGAAAATGATCCCGCACCAAAAGTTTCAAGTAAAATACCCCCAGCCATCCCACCGCCAGCGATAGCCAGATTCCATACGGTCGTGTTAATCGGCATAACCATATCCACTTTGCTCTCCCCTACAGCCTGAGCAAGCGCCGTTTGCAACAGCGTTGCTGCGCCGCCGAAAGTTAAACCCCATACTGTAACAATGATATAGATCATAAGGACATTGGAGTTGCTAAAGCTCATGGCAATAGAAATTAAGACGAAGGAAATAAGACTGATCAAGACAAGCTTACGCAGCCAACGGTCGATGAATACGCCAGTTATCCATATACCTACGAGAGCAGCAATGCCAAAGAAAGCCAGAGCCAGACCCACTCTCTCACCCATCCCATTGGAGGCAAGAAATGGAGCAATATAAGTATAGAGAATATTATGGGCTGTCATCCAGGTCAGAACAACCAATAGTATGGGCCGAATCCCCGGCGTAAGGAAGACTGCATAGATCGAAGTTTGCTTATCGGAGGACTGTCCCGGATAGTCCGGCACCTTCCAAAGCACCCACGCGATCAGTACAACAGTCAGTAGTGACATAATTCCAAAAACAGAACGCCAACCCATGAGGTTCCCCAGAAACGTTCCCGCTGGGACACCAATAGCCAAGGCGATCGGCGTTCCAACCATGGCAACGGCCATCCCCCTCCCCTTCAATGTAGCAGATACCATGCGGAGAGCGTAACCGCCGATCATCCCCCATAGAACTCCAGCCGAAACTCCTGCCAGTAGACGGGCAGCCAGCGTCAGTATGTAGCTGGAAGAAATTGCGGTGACACTGTTAAAAACCAGGAACCCGCAAATAGCCAGAAGTAACAGCGGACGCCTCCGCCATTGGCGGGTAACTATAGCTACTGGGATGGCAGCCACTAGGGAACCGAGGGCATAGACAGTGACCAGTTGACCCGCCATTGCCTCTGAAATATGAAGTCCCTTGCTTATTTGCGGAAGCAAACCAGCCGGAATCGTTTCCGTCATAATACAGATGAATCCTGTCATAGCCAAAGCAAGCAGACCAAGCCAGGGAAAGCGCTCAGAGGAGGCGGAAGAAGCAATCTTTACAGTAGTAGAAGAGTTATTGCTGGACATTAGCGCAGCTCCTTACAATCGATTTCAAAACAAGTTCAAGCGAAAAATCAAGCACATATGCCAATGATTTGCCCTCCTTTTATTTTACTTATGGATCGATCAATCCATATTTTAAAGATGCCTCTCTGTCTTGTCAATTACTTTTGGATCGATTAGTATATAAGTACAAGATAAAAGGAGGCGACTCCATGGTTAGAACCGGAAGACCACGTAAATTCTGTCGCGACGAAGCGATCTCCCAAGCTATGATGTTGTTTTGGGAGCATGGATTTGAATCAACCTCTTTGGCTCAACTCAAAAAGGCGATGGGCGGCATCTCCTCAGCCAGCTTTTATGCAGCTTTTGAATCAAAAGACGCATTATTCAAAGAAGCGCTGGACCGGTATTTGGCTACATACGGACAAGTATCGACAAGCCTTACAAACTATTCACTTTCATCGCGCACAGCTATTGAATTAGCCTTAAGAAGTTCAGCAATCATGCAGACTGAGCAGACCCATCCCTTGGGTTGTTTAGTCATATTCTCTGCAAATACATGTTCCCCAGAAAACACTCATATTCGAGAACTATTGATCAGACAAAGAGCAGTGACTAGGAACAAGTTCTATGCTCGTATTGAGCGAGCTACCAAGAATGGAGAACTTCAAGAATCCACAAATGTTAGCATGTTAACCACACTATTCGTTACCTTTCTGGAAGGTATATCTACGGAAGCCAGAGATGGTGTGTCCCTAGACAACATTGATGCAGCCATTACTAAATTGATGGAGCTTTGGGATACTTGTGCCTGAGACTTGAGACTTGAGACTTGCCCAGTCTTCATGAAAATAAGGGCATACAAATAGCAAAAGGCAATCCCCTTAAAAAAGGAGATTGCCTTTTTATTCAGGAAGATTGCTTCTCTCGTAAACGGCTTTATTCAGCTATCCTACACATCAGCTGACCTAATTGAGTATCGAAGTGTGTTTTGAGATAGAATCGATTATTAAATCCCAGTCGTCATAGTGAAGCTCATGTCCGGCACCTTCCAATGTCAGTAAAACTGCACCCGGAATTTCATTAGCAAGATGTTTTCCGTGTTCATAAGGGATAATTGGATCTTCAGTACCGTGTATAACCAGTGTAGGAACGTTTATTTCCCCTGTCCTCGCCAAATAGGATTCTCCACCTGACAGCATAGCGTGATTGTTCATGCTAGCCATATTGTTGCTTCTTTTCCATTCTTCTTTTGCCAATTGATAAACCTTATTCTCATCGAAAGGATGCTTTGAACCTACTAGAATTCTAGATCTCCGCACCACAAAATCGACCACCGATTGTTCGTTCGTCCAATCTATTGCTTCCATATTCGAGAAGTAGTCCATAACCTTTTCCTCCATCGGTGGAAGATCAGGAGCAAAATTGGACGTGGCTAAAAGAGTCACCGTTAATACTCTGTCTGGATGTCGTAAAGCTATCATCTGAGTCAGCATTCCGCCCATAGACATCCCTACGATATGCGCTTGGTCAATCTTATAAGCATCCAATACCCGAATCGCATCATCTGCCATATCTTCGAAAGTATAGTCTGGATGACCAGGTTCGTAAGTTGTAGAACGGCCAACATCTCGGTTATCATAACGAACGACAAAACGACCTGTATCAGCTAAACGCTGGCAGAATTCTTCCTCCCACCAGATCAGTGAGGATTGAGCACCCATAATCAGTAATATTGCTGGGTGAACTCGCTCGCCGAAACTGTCACTACAGATTTCTATTCCATCGCTTTTTATAAGTAGCTCATTCATGTAGAGTTCCTCCCCATAAAGTACTTTCGGTGCCTCTGACTTAGGTAGATAGGAATTACCGATCTACTCGGTAGCTAATTTAAGATGTTTTGTTGTAAAAAGTTTAAGAAATCTCTTTGCATAGAGCCAAGAGGAAGAATTTTTTTGATTATCCTGAACCTACTGTGCTGGCCTTTGATTTTAAATGACCATATTGCAGAAGACAGGTGTCCAGAATGATATTTTTGTTCTTGTAAATCAGCTACTTCATATTCAACTTTTTGTACTACTTTTGTGGAAAATAGATTGAGGAAAAGGATAATAATCCTATCATTATTTAGGAGTAATATAGCTCGACTTGTATAAGCTGAAAAGCTTTGTGGAGTTGAATAGCAAATAAGCATGTCAGATTCTCTATGAGGTTCTGCTAGCTTGTCGATCAATTTTTTTGTAATGAATAGCATGATCAAATACCTCTCTATTTGGATGTTTAAATGAATTGACAGTAAAGAATATCCGTCAAAAATATTATACTACACAAGTAAACTATTCCAAAAAAGGATAGTCATCTGTAGCCTGTTTGAATAATCGGATGAATTGAAATTTGGATAATTGATGTTATTTATTTTAACGATAACGAATAATTTGTGGATGATTGTGGTATTATTTCTGATTATTGTTAATACTACAAAGCTGAGGAGGGTAACAATGAAGTTACATAGCAAATTCTCAAGACATTTATGCCGGAATATCGATCTGATTTGTGACTTCATGGGAAATAGTTCGGATTTTGTTGTTCGCGAAATCACAGCTGGTCATCAACACGCCGCTCTTTTTTATCTGGACGGCATGACTGACATGCAAAAGGTACAGGACAATGTGATCCGTCC
>NZ_JCAJRU010000325.1:0-4365 GCF_059447605.1 Paenibacillus sp. N119s
TCATCTCCTTCTCGGGTTGTATACCTTTTCATTTTGGGATATTACTTTAAAATTTATGTTTCTGACTTAGTGTACCGTATATAATTACCCGCAGTAAAGAAATATGACATTTTTCCTTGACTTCAAAGGCTAGCTCGCTAATAATTAATCGAACGATAGGAACATGCACTAAAGCGTTGCAGCATCGATATTGACGTAAGAAATTATGGAAAGAGGATTAGTAATATGGACTTATTTCGAAAAAAGACAGACTTGCTCCCGCATGAGGAAAGCGGATCTACAGGTCGCTTAAAGAGAACCATGGGACCTTTTGATCTCACCATGCTGGGAGTAGGATGCATCATCGGAACAGGGATTTTTGTTATTACTGGCAAGGCAGCAGCAGAAAATGCAGGTCCCGGCTTGATGCTATCTTTTGTTATTGCAGGGATTGCCTGTGTACTGGCGGCCTTGTGCTATGCAGAGCTTTCCTCTACAGTTCCCGCGGCAGGGAGCGCTTATGCATATAGTTATATTGTATTTGGAGAAGTTCTGGCCTGGGTACTGGGTTGGGACTTGATTCTGGAATATGGAGTGGCGGCCGCCTCTGTGAGTAGTGGCTGGTCTGCTTACTTTCAAGGCTTACTGGCCGGATTTGATATCCATCTACCGTTAGCTTTAACCGCAGCCTTTGATTCGACCAAGGGGACCGTTATTGATCTGCCAGCCGTATGCATCATCATGCTTATCACACTATTGCTAAGTCTGGGAGCCAAGGAAACGGTTCGGTTCAACTTTATAATGGTTTGTGTCAAAGTTGGGGTTGTACTGTTGTTTATTGGGATTGGAATCTTTTACGTTAAGCCTGCCAACTGGACACCATTTTTGCCTTATGGATTCTCCGGTGTTTTGAGTGCTGCGGCAATCGTATTTTTCGCTTATCTGGGATTCGATGCTATCTCAACGGCAGCCGAAGAAGTACGCAATCCGCAGCGGAACATGCCCATCGGCATTATCGCCTCTCTGGCGATTTGCACAATACTGTATATTGCTGTTTCCGTTGTACTAACGGGAATGGTACCTTATACGCAGTTGGGCGTTAGCGACCCGGTTGCGTTTGCTCTTCGCTTTATTCATCAGGATTTTGTAGCAGGATTAATTTCACTCGGTGCGATTGCGGGAATGACGACTGTTTTACTGGTGCTGTTGTATGGTCAAACGCGATTAATTTTTTCGATGTCACGCGATGGTCTTTTACCCGTTTTTTTATCTAAGGTAAATACCAAAACTCAAACACCGATTCGAAGCACATGGTTGGTGGGCAGCATTATTGCATTGGCCAGCGGATTGTTTCCGTTGCACGCACTGACCAATCTGACAAGTATTGGGACCTTGTTTGCTTTTGCTGTAGTTTCGGTTGGAGTCATTGTTCTGCGTAAGACACGCCCAGATTTGAAAAGAGGGTTTACCGTACCATGGGTTCCGTTACTCCCACTTCTGAGTGCTTTGGTTTGTATCGGTCTGATGCTTCAGCTTCATATCAGCACCTGGATCGGATTTATTGTGTGGCTACTACTCGGATTACTGATTTATTTCTTCTATGGGTATCACAAAAGTTTGTTGAACCGTAAATCCTGATCACTTTTATCTTAGTTTAAAATAAGCCGGTATCCTGCACTTTTGTGAAGGAGCCGGTTTTTTTTGTCATTGCGCGAAAAGTGTCACATAGGGTCGTTTATGGTATAATTCTGTTTCAGATAAGCTTTTGGCACGTGATTACCGCATGCCATCGAGGGAGGACTTTGATATGAAACTGCGCTGGCGTGCGCTCTTGGGAGGAGCAGTGCTATTGACGGGCATCTTGCTAACGTCCTGTTCTACTGAAACCCCAAAAACTGTAACTAAACCTCCGATTGAGGAACCAGATGACCAGGGACAGACGATAACTATTAATCCGCCGATAACCCCAAAGGCAGGGGATCCAAACGCAAAATATGTGGTACAGACACGAATTGCGGATTTCCATTTAATCGATAACAATAAAGGGTTGGTTTGGGGAGTTACCCGTAATGAGCTTCGGCTTTATGATACTCATGATGGTGGGAAAACGTGGAATAATATTTCCCCCTCCGAAAACGTCCAATTTCAAGATAAGCTTGAATATGGCAAGGATATCAGTTTCACAGATTCCCGTCACGGTTGGGTCGTCCGTCAAAATCTGGACCAAACTGCAACGGTCATTCTAAGAACAGCGGATGGAGGGCAGAGTTGGGATGTATCAGCACTACCTAGCGGAGCCCATGTAAGCTCGATACAATATGTAAATCCTACCACAGGCTGGATCATGGCTTATACCAAATTGAATGAGCATGATCAACAAAAAATGCTGTATCACACCACGGACGGAGGAGCCACGTGGAATAAAGTTGCGCAGAGCTCTGGTATGACATCCAACAAATCAGGCTCAGGTTTACCCGATCAAGGCAGTATGGTAGGGATGAGCTTTTCTCCTGACAATCAGGGTTTTGTGGCGATCAATATGGACAGCAAGGTGAAGTTGTATAAAACTACGAATCAAGGAAAAACGTGGACCCCAGTTGCTAACAGCATGCAGGGTTGCCCTCAGGCCAAGGCAGAAGCTCAGCAGTCTCTTGAAGGCAACAGTTCCTCATTTTGGATTCCGGTTCTCTGCTATGGGGATAAAGGTGTAAAATATAGTGGACTGTTTACGAATAATACAGGAACACAATGGAACGATGTGTCTTTAGGTCTGAGTAGTAATAGTAGTTCTATAACTCCCGGGCGTACCTTCCTAAGTGGTAAGGAAGGATGGGTCCTAACCGATAACGGAATGAGCCGTACAATGGATGGAGGGAAGACGTGGATCAGTCTCAAAGGCAATAAGGTGCTGCCTTCGAAGCTAAAAGACTATCCGCGATCAGTCAAGGTGCGTTTTGCTTCTTCATCGGTAGGTTGGCTGCTTTTGGAACGACTCGACGACAAGAAATCACTGCTTTTAAAAACAACAGACGGCGGTGTGAACTGGAAAATTTTATAATCACGAAAAACGTAATTGCCCTGGGAAATACCCCAGGGCAATTTATTTTTAAAAAATTTAAATTTTATATGATAATATGTGAAAAAAATCACAAACCAACAAATGAGCCACTGTTATACTAAACCTGTAAACAACGATAGGAGTGATAATCATGAGAGCGAATCAGGATCATATGTTAACCCAATACTACCTTCAATTTTGTTACACTTGTCAGGATGCCTACGGTTGCACGACTGAAGAGGACTGCAAGCAATGCGCAGAGCGTTACGCCGAAGAAGAATATGAAGTTCTGGATGAAACACAACGTTATCTCCAACTTGTACATGTGTAAATCGATGAGCTATTCTGATATCGCCATATCTTGAGCCTCCCGGATTATTCCGTGGAGGCTCTTGGCGTTCTTAAGGGTTGCTATCAAATTTGGGCGGTAACATACATATACTGTTACCGAAGGCTAAAGGCAGGTCAGGATGCCCGGTGGTTTCTCTGTGGAATGCCTGGCGGAGAGGAGTGCGGTGCATGGGATTTGAGTCATTATGGATGTTCGATTGGCTGGGTACGGTATTGCCCGTATTTTTCGTAGTTGTGTTGGGTATTGTCGTGTTGTCTGCGGGCAGGGAAGTCATGGAATGGAGCAGGAACAAACGACAGCCTGTATTGACGGTGGGTTCCCGAATTACGGCCAGAAGGACACATCTCCAGCAAAGGCGCCAGGAGGAACAAGGGACTCGGACGTATACCTTTTATTATGTAACCTTTGAGGTGGAGAGTGGCGACAGAATGGAGTTCAAGGTATCTGGGGAAGAATACGGTCAATGTGCTGAAGGGGATGAGGGACGGCTTACTTTTCAAGGTACAAGGTATATCGGGTTTCAGCGTCTTAATCGCTATAGTTTGGAGCAGGTAAAAATGTAGAATTCAGTCAAAATGTTCATGGTCATTTAACAGCCTTCTGCGAGGAACCAGGGTAGGGGGCTGTGCATGTTTCTTGTACGGCATATTTTGGTACATATATACTAAAACAGAGTAGTGCAGAGGAGGAATGAGTCGTGTCATTTGAAGGACAAGTTGTTATAGTAACAGGAGCAGCGCATGGCATCGGTAAAGAGGTCGCTTTTGCCTACGCTGCTCAGGGGGCCAGAGTCGTGTTTGCTGACCACAATGAGGAAGAAGGCGCCGCAGCTGCAGCTGCAGCCCGGAACGAAGGCCATCAGGCCATTTTTATTCCTTGTGATGTGCGCAAGGAAGAAGATCTTGTAGCGCTAATCCGTGCCACGGAAGAAGAATACGGTACGATTCATACGCTGATTAACAATGCAGGCGTGTCC
>NZ_JCAJRU010000326.1:0-4357 GCF_059447605.1 Paenibacillus sp. N119s
TTTATTGTCAGATCGTCGTGCTGCGCTGGATATGGCGCTCCGTCAAATAGAAAAGCAATTTGGTAAAGGTTCCATTATGAAGTTGGGTGAGTCTACTCACATGCAAGTGGAAACTATCCCCAGTGGTTCGATTGCTTTGGATATTGCGTTAGGAACGGGCGGCTTTCCAAGAGGCCGGATTATTGAAGTATATGGACCGGAATCTTCCGGTAAAACGACAGTAGCTCTTCATGCTATCGCAGAGGTGCAAAAAACAGGCGGACAAGCCGCCTTTATCGATGCCGAGCATGCGCTTGATCCGTCGTATGCGAGCAAGCTGGGCGTCAATATTGATGAGTTGTTACTATCGCAACCAGATACAGGTGAGCAGGCGCTGGAGATTGCCGAAGCTCTTGTGCGTAGTGGGGCAGTGGACATTATCGTTGTTGACTCTGTAGCGGCACTTGTACCGAAGGCAGAGATTGAAGGCGAAATGGGAGATTCCCATGTCGGTCTTCAAGCGCGCTTGATGTCACAGGCATTACGTAAGCTGTCTGGAGCTATTAATAAATCGAAAACTATTGCTATCTTTATCAATCAGCTCCGTGAAAAAGTAGGTGTTATGTTCGGTAACCCTGAAACTACACCGGGTGGACGTGCCTTGAAGTTTTACTCTACGGTACGTTTGGATGTTCGGCGTATCGAAAGCTTGAAAATGGGCAACGACATCGTGGGTAACCGTACACGTATTAAAGTCGTGAAGAATAAAGTCGCACCTCCTTTCCGTCAGGCTGAAGTGGATATTATGTACGGTGAGGGCATTTCCAAAGAAGGAAGCTTGATTGATATCGGTACGGAGCACGACATTGTCGACAAGAGCGGAGCTTGGTATTCCTACGAAGGCGAGCGCCTGGGTCAGGGACGTGAGAATGCAAAGCAATTCTTGAAGGAAAATCCGAACATTGCTAGTACGATCGAGCAAAAAATCCGCGTAGCTAGTAATTTGATTACAACCATTGCTCCACCGACAGAGGAAGAGTTGGCGCAGGAGGCCAAGGAAGAACAGGAATTGCTGGAGCTTGAATAAGCTTGCCTGAGACTTCGCTTCTGATCTGTCATATGAACTGTAGCCTAGGGATTATGGTACAGTCCGTTTAAATAGCATGATTCTGATGCCCTGCACAGTTGTGCAGGGCATTTTGCATCAAATAAAGTCTGCTTTTTCAGCAGATTCTAACTTTTGCGCAGCAACTGATTGTAGGTTGCTTTCGTGAATTTCAAAGTGAGGGAAGCATATTGCAGTTGGACGATAAGGATGAATACACTTCGGAAGAAAACAAAGAGCAAGGAATTTCTCTTTTTCCGGATCATGAGGAATTGATGATTACTAGAGTGGAGCAGGGACAGGGACGCAAGCGTGGGAGATACGTCATCCATTTTGGTCCATACTCACTGTCTGTGCTGGAAGATGTAATGATTAAGTACAACATGTTCAAGGGCACGTCATTCGTTAAAAAAGAACTAGAAGATATCGTTTTGGCAGATGAAAAGCAACAGGCTTATGTATATGCGCTGCGCTATTTGGGACAAAAGCCCCGTACATGTCAGGAAATTGCCCGGCGTTTAGCACAAAAGGATGTGGCTCAGATTGTTGTTGATGAAATACTGGTCCGCCTGCAAAGGGAGAAGCTTGTTGATGATGATTTATACGCCCGTCAGTGGGCAAGACAGCGGATAACGAGCCAACGTAAGGGTAAGATGTGGATCAGGCAGGAACTTCGTCAGAAAGGCATCTCTAAAGCCTCTATCGGGGAAGCGTTAGGTGAAATCACCGACAATGAGGAGTGGGAGAGTGCATTAACGGTCGGACGTAAGAAATGGAACCAGGTACGTGGTGATATAATGGATAAAAAAAGGAAGACATTCCCGTTTCTAATGAGACGCGGATATTCGGGAGATATAACACGCCGCGTAATCAATCATCTCTCTGCGGACGAGCAAGATGAAGCTTACGATGACGGGGAGTTATTGCATTGGGAGGAATAGTTTACGGTAGCTGAAGCTTTGGTTAGATGAGCCAGTTATTATATGAACAGTTGCACGGAGTCTACTAATGTTTGCATTCCCTTGACAATGCCATTTGTCAAATAATAAAATATATATGAAACGATATTTGTGGAGTGCCCTTTTTCCTTCCAAAAAAGTGGAGTCCACGGTAAAGTTCTCATCGCCAAATAACAAGTGATGCCGCTATGCCAGGCGGAATTGTACGTGTGAAAGCATGTGCATATGAAATGAAGCGACCTTGTGTCGTTATCTTAGTTTGACGATCAAAGTAAATGTGACAATTGCAAAAAGTCCCAAGGAATGCCTTGGAGGAACCAACGGGGAGGTGAACAGTATGATGACTGCGATCTGGTTCGTTCTCGTTGCTGTAGCCGCGTTATTCTTTGGGTTCGGGATTGGTTATTTTATTCGCAAATCTATTGCAGAAGCTAAGATCTCCAGTGCGGAAGAAGCTGCCGCGCAAATCGTGGAGAACGCGAAAAAAGAGGCAGAAGCGCTGAAGAAGGAAACGGTACTGGAAGCGAAAGATGAGATCCACCGCATTCGTGCCGAAGCTGAAAAAGAAACTCGTGAACGTCGTAATGAAATTCAACGACAGGAACGAAGATTGCTGCAAAAAGAAGAATCGCTGGATAAAAAATTGGAATCGCTGGAACGTAAAGAAGAACAAGTGGCCAACAAAGAGAAACGAATCGATGAAACCCAGCAGCAAATTGATTTGATTTACAAGAGCCAGGTAACTGAGCTGGAACGTATTTCCAACCTTACGATGGAGGATGCAAGAAGTATTATTCTGACCAACGTAGAGCAGGAAGTTCGTCATGAAACAGCTCAGATGATTAAGGAAATCGAACAGCAGGCCAAAGAAGAAGCGGACAAAAAGTCTCGTGAAATCATCACACTGGCCATCCAACGCTGTGCGGCAGATCATGTAGCAGAAACGACGGTTTCTGTTGTAACATTGCCGAACGAAGAAATGAAAGGCCGGATTATCGGGCGCGAAGGCCGTAACATCCGTGCACTTGAAACCCTTACAGGGATCGACCTCATTATTGATGATACGCCGGAAGCTGTTATATTGTCCGGATTTGATCCGATTCGTAGAGAGATTGCACGTACAGCTCTTGAGAAGCTCGTAGCGGACGGACGGATACATCCGGCTCGTATTGAAGAGATGGTGGAAAAATCCCGTAAAGAGGTGGACGAACGAATTCGTGAGTATGGTGAACAGGCCACTTTTGAAGTGGGTGTGCATAGCCTGCATCCGGATTTGATCAAGATCTTGGGACGACTCAAGTTCCGTACGAGCTACGGACAGAACGTATTGAAGCACTCGATGGAAGTTGCATACTTGACAGGTCTGATGGCCGGGGAACTGGGCGAGGACGTTGTACTGGCAAGACGGGCAGGTTTGCTGCATGACATCGGGAAGGCGCTGGATCACGAAGTGGAAGGATCACACGTTGAAATTGGCGTGGAACTGGCGAAGAAGTACAAGGAACATCCGGTCGTTATCAACAGCATTGCTTCACATCACGGCGACTGCGAAGCGACTTCAGTAATCGCCATGCTGGTCGGAGCAGCAGATGCTCTGTCAGCTGCAAGACCGGGAGCGCGTCGTGAAACGCTAGAGACGTATATCCGTCGTCTTGAGAAGCTGGAACGCATCTCCGAGTCTTTTGAAGGCGTTGAAAAATCATACGCAATTCAAGCCGGACGCGAAGTTCGTGTTATGGTACAGCCAGAGAAAATTGATGATGCGGAAGCATTCCGACTGGCCCGCGATATTACGAAAACGATTGAGAATGAACTGGATTATCCAGGACATATCAAGGTTACCGTTATTCGTGAGACCCGTGCGGTAGAATACGCAAAATAAAAGCATTTCAATGAAAAGTGGCCGCTGCTGTAGGGCCACTTTTCATTATGTAAGGCAGACTAGGGAGGGTTTTCTATTAACGTATTATTTATTGGAGACATCGTCGGCAGTGTAGGCAGAAAGGCATTGAGAGAGAATCTGCCTTCGCTTAAATCAAAATACAACCCACATGTTATTATCGTGAACGGAGAAAATGCAGCTTCGGGAAGAGGGATCACTCAAGCCATCGCCAGAGAGTTTTTTGATTGGGGCGTTCATGGGATAACAATGGGGAATCATACCTGGGACAATAAGGAAATATTTGATTTTATAGATGATGAGCCGCGGATTATCCGTCCGGCTAACTTTCCACCAGGGACACCAGGCCGGGGTTATACTGTGGTAAAAGGTGGGGGGAAGGAACTAGCCATTGTTAATCTGCAAGGTAGAACC
>NZ_JCAJRU010000327.1:0-4334 GCF_059447605.1 Paenibacillus sp. N119s
AAAAAGGCCCGTTGTCTGCATTTCTCGTTGTCTTGTTCATTCTGTTTGCTGGGTTCGCCCTGTTTCCGCTATTTGCCGTGACGCTGGCCTCATTCAAGCCATCAACGGAGCTGCTGCGCTACGGCTTGAATCTCAAGCTGGAGTGGGCCATCATGTCCTTGAAAAACTATGCGTTTATCTTTCAGGGGACGACGGATTATTTTCAATGGTACTGGAACAGCCTTGTCATTACCGTCTTGTTTACAGTGTTATGTCTGATATTGTCCGCGATGGTCGGGTACGGTCTGGAGATGTATCGTTTTAGACTAAAAAATGTGATTTTTACACTGGTGCTGGTCGTGATGATGATTCCGGTAGAAATTATCATGCTGCCGCTCTACAAACTCATGATCGGCATGAAGCTAATCAATACGGTATGGGGTGTGATTTTGCCGTTTGTCGTCGCACCGATTCCGATCTTTTTCTTCCGTCAATATTTGAGCGGAGTACCTAAGGACTTTATGGATGCGGCACGGGTTGACGGCTGTTCGGAGTATGGTATTTTTGTGCGGATTATGATGCCTCTGATGGCGCCTGCTTTTGCGGCAATGGCCATTTTACAGGCTATGAATAGCTGGAATAACTTCCTGTGGCCGATGATTGTACTGCGTACCAACGACATGCTGACACTGCCGATCGGTCTGTCCAGTCTGCTGACGCCATATGGCAACAACTATGATGTCCTGATTGCCGGTTCGGTTCTGGCTATCTTGCCAATTCTCGTCGTGTTTCTGTTCTTCCAGCGTTACTTTATTGAAGGGATGACGGCAGGCGGGGTAAAAGGGTAACCATTACGGTGCTGAATGAGTCGATTGAATACAAAAAATGTGTAAAGTCAGTGAAGACGGGCCGGGCATTGTCTCGGCCTGTTTTTTTATGGATTCAGTGATTTTCATTCTCATTTTCAAGGCTATCAACTGCACAAGCTATAGGTAAACGTGGTATGATGTTTGAAAGATTTCAAATACAGAAATATAGGCGGAGCGTGGAGAAGCTATGGAACCAACAGAAACCCAGAAAACCGAACCGGCCACGGCATCAACCGTTGGCATGGAGGATATTGTACGGGCGCATCATATGCTGCGTGAGGTGATTGTTCGTACACCTTTACAGAGGGATGCCGTCCTATCGGCTAAATATAACTGTAATGTGTATCTGAAGCGAGAGGATCTCCAGGTTGTGCGGTCCTTTAAAATCCGTGGAGCTTACAACATGATTCGCAGCTTGACTCCTGAGCAAATGGAAAAAGGGATTGTGTGTGCGAGTGCGGGTAATCATGCACAAGGCGTGGCTTTTTCATGTAACGCGCTTGGCATCCACGGTAAAATTTTTATGCCGAGCACAACGCCCAATCAGAAGGTGAAGCAGGTACGTCGCTTTGGCGGAGACAGTGTAGAGGTCATTTTGATCGGGGATACGTTTGACGATGCTTATGACGAGGCCATGAAGGTATGCAGCGAGCAGGAAATGACCTTCATCCATCCATTCGATCAGCCGAAAATTATTGCAGGCAATGGTACGATTGCCATGGAAGTGATGGAAAGCCTGGATACACCTATGGACTATGTATTCGTTACGATTGGCGGCGGCGGTTTGGCGGCAGGTGTAGGTACGTATGTTAAAACGGTGAGTCCGACCACCAAAGTCATCGGCGTTGAACCCCTGGGCGCAGCATCGATGACGGAAGCGATGCGTTTGAACAAGGTCGTTACATTGGAACAAATCGACAAGTTCGTTGACGGAGCTGCGGTCAAGCGTGTGGGGCAGTTAACGTATGACATTTGTAAACATACCTTGGATGATATTGTGAAGGTACCGGAAGGCAAGGCATGTACAGCGATTCTGGAGCTGTATAATGAAAATGCGATTGTTGTAGAGCCTGCGGGCTCGCTGCCTGTAGCAGCACTTGATCTGTATCGTGAGCAGATTCAGGGCAAAACAGTGGTCTGCATCGTCAGTGGTGGCAATAACGACATTGATCGGATGCAGGAGATTAAGGAGCGCTCCCTGATTTACGAAGGGCTAAAGCATTATTTTATGGTGAATTTCCCGCAAAGAGCAGGGGCACTACGTGAGTTTCTTCAGGAAGTGCTTGGACCGAACGATGACATTACTAGGTTTGAGTATACGAAAAAAAATGATAAGGAAAACGGACCAGCACTGGTCGGCATAGAGTTGTTCCACAAGGAAGACTATTTTCCTTTAATTGAACGAATGAATCGCAAAGGGATTAACTATACGGAATTGAACAAAAATGAGAATCTGTTTAATATGCTAATCTAGCAAGGAGCCTACGGGCTCTTTTTTTTGTATGTGCAATGTTATGAGTAGTTTATAAATTCCTTTTTATTTGAAATAAAGCGTTTACAAAACCGAAGTTGATAGGTTAATATATGGGTAACTTCATAAGTATAAACACTAATGTAATAAGCGTATCACCTGATTTTCATCATAAAGATATTAATTCGGAGGTGCGAAAGAATGTTGAAAGCATGGAAAAAATCAGTACGGGGTAGATTCGCCCGAACAGCGTTTGCTGCCGTAACTTCGGCTGCTTTGTTGCTGTCCGTGGTGCCGTCCACATCAGCCGAGCATTGGGCGTTAACTGGCGATGTGGCAGTACATGATCCGTCCATCACCAAGGAAGGCAATGCATGGTATATTTTCTCCACAGGGCAGGGGATACAGGTCCAAAGATCGGATGACGGACACAATTTTTACAGATTGCCGCAAATTTTCTTATCGCCACTACCATGGTGGAAATCGTATGTTCCTAAACAAACCCCAAATGATGTGTGGGCACCGGATGCTCAAAAGTACAATGGACGTGTCTGGGTTTACTATTCCATTTCTACATTCGGATCGCGCACTTCGGCCATTGGTTTAACTTCAGCAACGAGCATTGGTGCGGGAAGCTGGAGAGATGATGGATTAGTGCTGCGGACGACGGATTCTGACGATTACAATGCGATTGACCCGAATCTGGTTATTGATGCTTCTGGCAACCCATGGCTTTCCTTCGGTTCATGGAATTCGGGATTGAAAGTGACTCGCCTGGATAAAAATACGATGAAGCCTACGGGCCAGATTTATTCTATTGCTAAACGTACGGCTGGTGGTTTGGAAGCACCGCATGTTACTTACCGCAATGGCTATTATTATCTGTTTGCTTCCATCGATAACTGCTGCAAAGGCGTAAACAGTAATTACAAAATCATATATGGTCGCTCTACCAGTATTACCGGACCGTATTTGGACAAGAGCGGAAAAAGTCTGATGGACGGTGGTGGAACAATACTGGATGCGGGGAATGACCGCTGGAGGGGACCAGGTGGGCAATCTGTCTATAACAACAGCGTGATCGCACGTCATGCCTATGACGCCACCGATGGCGGAAATCCAAAGCTTCTGATTAGCGATTTGAAATGGGATTCGGCAGGCTGGCCTACCTACTAAATAGAGGTTGCTTGAAATCATCCGTGTAGTCATCTCACATAGATGTATCTAAAAACTGTTCCTCCTACAGGGGAACAGTTTTTGGCTTGCAATGTTGTAGAAACATGCTATTATGAATCAAGTTGATAATCATTATCATTTGCGTTTATTGTAATGAGGGTCGTAATGGCTTTCAGGTATGGAGGGAGTGACCTCACCAAAAATGCAGTCTAAAGACAGCATGGACAAACATACAGCTTCGACAGAGAGGACTGCTCCGGAAGTAGCCCTTATAGCCCGCACAGTGCTCCGAGCGGGGAGGATTCGGCAGGCGTTGTTGTTCACAGCCTCGGCTGTATTGCTGGCCTTGGCCATGTTTGCTGCCATTTCATTTGGAGCCAAGGATCTGACCCTAAGCACGGTATGGTCGGCAGTGTTTCACTATGATCGTTCGCTGACGACCCATCAGATTATTCATGAGCTGCGATTGCCGCGTGTGCTTGGTGCAGCTATCATTGGGGCTGCGCTGGCGGTTGCAGGCTCTTTGATTCAAGGCATCACGCGCAACCCGCTGGGGGATACAGGTGTGCTGGGCATTAACGCAGGAGCGATGTTTGTAGTTGCAGTGAGTTTTGCCTTTTTCCCTGATCTGCCTTATGGGACGTTAATTGTTTTGTCGTTCCTAGGGGCACTGATGAGTACCTTGCTGGTATTCGGACTGGGAGCTTCCGCGCCAGGAGGATTGACACCCATGAGACTCACGGTGTCTGGGGCTGTGACAGCAGCCTTGTTAGGTTCCATGACTTCGGGAATTGCGATTTACTTTGATCTAAGTCAGGATTTAGCCTTCTGGTATGCAG
>NZ_JCAJRU010000328.1:0-4323 GCF_059447605.1 Paenibacillus sp. N119s
TGAAGCTATTGAAAAGGCAGGTCTTCGCATTTCCGGTACTTCACCAGATGGGCGTTTGGTAGAAATTGTGGAACTTCCCGAGCATCCATGGTTCCTAGCGGTACAATTCCATCCGGAATTTACCTCCCGTCCGAATCGTCCACAGCCTTTGTTCCGTGAATTTGTAAAGGCTGCATTGCAGCTTCAAGGTTAATGCTATAGCCTCAAAGACCTCCTCTGGGAGGTCTTTTTTTATCCCATGCTTCCTGATTATGAAAGAATATTCCACAATTATGTATAAGAGAAGGATTTTCTTTTTGCAGGAGCGAATATAATTTTAGGTATGGGACGGATATTGTACGTCATCGGACGCTGTTATGGCAATAGCTGCATGATCCTCGTTTTAAGATCTTAGGAGGTTAAAACATTGGAAAAGAAAAAAGTATTAATCGTCGATGACCAGAATGGAATACGGATTTTACTGATGGAAGTGTTCGGAAGTGAGGGTTATGAGACCTTTCAGGCAGCGAACGGAAAAATTGCTCTTGAAATTGTTGAGAAGGAACCACCCGATCTGGTTCTACTCGATATGAAAATTCCAGGAATGGACGGACTCGAAATTCTGAAGCATCTAAAAAGCATGAATCCCGACATCAAGGTCATTATGATGACAGCATATGGAGAACTGGACATGATTAAAGAGGCGACGGAGCTAGGTGCACTTATGCATTTTACCAAGCCCTTTGATATTGATGAAATGCGGATTGCCGTGAACAAACAACTCAGAGGTGACTAGGTAAGTCATTAGGTTCGAGAACTCTGTTATTGAAACAGGGTTTTTTGTTTGTGATTATGGGAAATACTGAAAGTAAATCCTCTCCTTATGCAATTCTTAGGAAAAACGGTGTCCTGGACGTGATTTTTGTATGTGTTGATATGCAAAAGCTTGTTTAGTATTTAACATGGGTTGTGGTATAATAAGCCCGTATGTGATGTCGGCTAAAAAATATAGACAAACCCAAACACCTTTAGGAGGACTGTAACCATGCCATTGGTATCTATGAAAGACATGTTGAACAAAGCACTCGAAGGAAAATATGCAGTAGGTCAGTACAACATCAATAACCTGGAGTGGACTCAAGCTATCTTGGGCGCTGCTGAAGAAGAAAAATCCCCAGTAATTCTGGGTGTTTCCGAAGGCGCAGCACGTCACATGGGCGGATTCTACACTGTTGTTAAAATGGTAGAAGGTCTTATTCATGACATGAAAATTACGGTTCCAGTTGCAATTCACCTGGACCACGGTTCCAGCTTTGAAAAATGTAAAGAAGCGATCGACGCTGGTTTCACATCCGTTATGATTGACGATTCCCACAGCCCAATCGAGAAAAACATCGAAACAACAAAGAAAGTTGTTGAATATGCTCATTCCAAAGGCGTTTCCGTTGAAGCTGAAGTTGGAATGGTTGGCGGTCAAGAAGATGATGTTGTTGGTGACGTAATGTACGCTAAGCTGGACGATTGTGTACGTATCGTTAAAGAAACAGGTATCGATACACTGGCACCTGCACTGGGTTCTGTTCATGGACCATACAAAGGCGAGCCAAACCTGGGCTTTAAAGAAATGGAAGAAATTCGCGATGCTGTGAAACTGCCACTCGTTCTTCATGGCGGAACAGGTATCCCTACACATGACATCAAAAAATCTATTTCCTTGGGTACTTCCAAAATCAATGTAAACACTGAAAACCAAATCGCATTTGCGAAAGTAGTTCGTGAAGTGCTTGCTGCTAAACCAGATGCTTACGATCCACGTACATTCATCCAACCAGGTCGTGAAGCAATCAAACAAACAGTTATCGGTAAAATCCGTGAGTTTGGTTCCAACAACAAAGCGTAATAATGTTATAACTGGTCGTGCGTTTGCATAGACTGATTGTATTTTTGTTATAGCTGTCTTTATGCTGCACAAAACTACTTAAATCTTTACAGTTGAATAGTTTGATATGGAAAGCACACCGCTTAGCCGGTGTCTTTCCATTTTCACCACTAAAAAAGTTGAAAGTGTATGGTTTCAGTTTATTGTTTGACCGACTGCAAAACACGTAGGGGGACCCTCAAGCTTATGGAAAAATTGATGATCACCGGTGGACGGCCGCTTCAGGGTACAGTTTCCATCAGCGGTGCCAAAAACAGTGCCATCGCCTTGATTCCCGCAGCCATTCTGGCAGAGTCGGAAGTCATTCTGGATAATTTGCCGCTGCTCAGTGATGTGGCGGTGTATTCCGAAATATTGGAGGAGCTTGGCGCAAAGGTTACTTGGGAAGGTAGCCAGATGAAGATAGACCCTGCCTCCATTAAATCCATTCCTATGCCGAATGGACCTGTTAAGAAGTTACGAGCCTCTTATTATATGATGGGGGCCATGCTGGGCAGATTCAAGGAAGCGATCATCGGTTTGCCAGGAGGATGTAATTTTGAACCCCGGCCCATTGATCAGCATATCAAAGGTTTTGAAGCGCTAGGTGCCACAGTTACTAACGAGCACGGTGCTATTCATTTGCATGCCAAAGAACTGCGCGGCACCAAGATCTATTTGGATGTCAGTAGCGTAGGAGCAACCATTAATATTATGCTGGCGGCCGCACGTGCCAAAGGCGCCACAACTATCGAAAATGCGGCTAAAGAGCCTGAGATTATAGATGTAGCAACTTTGTTAAACTCCATGGGGGCGATTATTAAAGGCGCTGGTACGGAGACGATTCGTATTGAAGGTGTGTCGGAGCTGCATGGCTGTCGTCATTCCATCATACCTGACCGTATACAAGCAGGCACATATATGATTGCTGCTGCGGCAACCCGTGGAAATGTATTGATTGACAATGTAATCCCTAAACATATGGAGGCGCTCACTGCCAAAATGCAAGAAATGGGCATCGGTATCGAGGAATATGATGAAAGTATCCGCGTACTGGGTGCACCTTCCTATGGGCATGTCGACGTTAAAGCCTTGGTATACCCTGGCTTCGCCACGGATTTACAATCTCCTATGACCAGCTTGCTGACCCAGGCTCAGGGTGTCAGTGTGTTGAGCGATTTTGTGTACAGCAATCGTTTTAAGCACGTCCCTGAACTGGTACGAATGGGAGCTAAAATTCGCGTAGAAGGTCGGTCTGCCATTATTGAAGGTGGTCAACTGAATGCGGCTAAAGTAAAAGCGGCAGATTTGCGCGCCGGAGCGGCCCTCGTCATTGCTGGGCTTACCGTAAGCGAAGGGGTGACCGAGGTTACGGGTGTCGAGTACATTGACCGTGGTTATGATCATCTCGTCTCCAACCTGCGTCATTTGGGCGCAGATGTATGGCGGCAGACTGAGTAATAGAGCAAGTACACCTATGCAGCCACTGCTTGATTTAAGATTTGGTTCATACTTAACAATCTTTAATCGGAAAACCGGAATATTTCGGTATAATCCAGGCAGATGGCTGCATAACTTTATTTGTTTTGGTTAAAATTATGTTGATGATGTTTATGATATCATTGTCTATCATTTAGATGTATGAATGGACTTAATAATTGAATAGGTGGTTATTATATGGATCTGCAAATTTCCGATCTGGAAGAAATGAAGCTGACCGACCTGTACAAGCTGGCCAAGCAATACCAGATCCCGTACTACGGAACGCTCAAGAAGAAAGAATTAATTTTCGCCATTCTGCGCGCACAAGCTGAGAAGAGCGGATTAATGTTTATGCAGGGGGTTCTGGAAATACTTCCTGAAGGTTACGGCTTTCTGAGGCCGATCAATTATCTCCCGAGTACCGAAGATATTTACATCTCTGCTTCGCAAATCCGCAAGTTTGACTTGAGAACAGGCGATCTCGTTTCCGGTAAATGCCGAACGCCAAAAGAAAATGAACGATATTTTGGATTGCTTCAAGTTAACGCCGTCAATGGAAGAAGTCCTGAGCAAGCTGCTGAGCGGCTACATTTTCCTGCACTGACTCCACTGTATCCGCAAACCAAATTAGTCCTTGAAACTTCCCCCAACCATTTGTCTACGAGAATTATGGATGTACTGGCCCCTGTCGGACTTGGACAGCGCGGACTTATTGTGGCACCTCCCAAAGCTGGGAAGACGCTTCTCCTCAAAGAAATTGCCAATAGCATTTCAACCAACAATCCCGAGATTGAGCTATTTGTCTTGTTGATTGATGAACGCCCAGAAGAAGTGACTGATATGCAGCGTTCTGTCAAAGGTGAAGTTGTGGCCTCTACATTTGATGAACTTCCTGAAAATCACATCAAAGTGGCAGAATTGGTGTTGGAGCGTGCACTGCGTCT
>NZ_JCAJRU010000329.1:0-4281 GCF_059447605.1 Paenibacillus sp. N119s
GAACTACGCCGAGGCCGAGGCAGCTGCTGAACTGATTATGACCGGGTCAGCAACCCCTGCTCAAATGGGAGCCTTTTTTACCGCGGAACGCATCAAAATGGAGAGTGTTGACGAGCTGGAAGCATTCGTTAATGTCTGTCGTAAATATTCCCATCGCTTTCCCATGCAGGGAGGTATTGATTTCGCCGGTCCGTACGATGGTAGGAAGTCATCTTTTATGGCCACCTTCGCAACCGCCTTTCTACTTGCCTCGAACGGAATACCTGTAACGATGCATGGTAGTACACCTCTCCCTCCCAAATGGGGGGTTACACTCCCACTTTTGTTACAAGAGATGGGGGTAACATCTGCGGATATGACCCACGAAACTGCCATTCATGCCGCGAAGCAGACAGGTGTGCTTTTCGTCGTTTCCGAACAATGGTGCACGCCCCTGCGAGAACTGCGACCTATTCGCGAAGAGTTGGGGCTTCGCACATTACTGAACACAACCGAGAAACTGATGGATTACGGTTCTTCCCCGTATATTGTATTTGGCGTTTTCCACAACACCGTGTTCGACAAGACGGCGAAAGTCATGCAGAAGCTGAATTATCGCAGGGCACTGATCGTACAGGGAAGCGAAGGATCAGAGGACCTGTTCATTGATCGACCAACCCGGACTTACCTGTTTGCTAACGGTGAGGTGTCACTCCAGGTTATAGATCCCGAAATGTACGGGTTGGATTCGGTAGTGCCAGAACACAACTGGACTCCTGCTGAACAGCTACGTGTATCAGAGGAAGTGCTGCAAGGCACAGCCCCTACAGCCTTCTCGAATCAAGTGTTGCTCAACGGTGCGGTCCGACTGTTCGTCGCAGGGCGAGTCGACTCCATTGAGGAAGGCTTGTACACCTGCAAACCGTTGCTAGAAAATGGACGCGCCTGGGAATTGTACTGCCGCTGGCGTGAAGCTATGTTGAGTAAAGAAATAAAAACGGGAGTCGGCACATCCGAAACCCGTTCACGTTTATAAAGCCAGCATTATATAGTCGTACTCTAGAATTGGGACCACTCCTCGTTATGTCCCCTGTTTGCAGATACAGCTAGACGAAGGGGCCGGATGTGTACAGCAGCCGTTTTGAACCCAGGCATCCGGCAGAACGGATCAAGGTCGGGGCGGGTCGCCTGATTTACATTTTGTGCCCCGCCCCAATGCATAGGTACGAAAATCGTATCTTCGCGAATATTCGGCCTGATCCGGCTGCGGACAGTAAAGCTGCCGCGCTGGGATGTTATTTCCACCCACTCCCCATCCCTGATATACCAGCGCCGCGCTGTACGCGGATGAATTTCTACATAATTCTCAATCTCACGCGCGGCCAGCGAGGGGCTTCTGCGTGTTTGCGCACCAGTCAAATAGTGAGTCAGCACACGGCCATTCGTTAAAGTAAGCGGATATTCCTCGGATAACTCCTCTCCTGCTCCCCAGCTTTCAACCACTGTAAAAACAGCCCTTCGGTCGGAAAGAGCAAAGCTTTCCCGAAACATCATATCCATACCAGCTTTATCCGTAGCTGGGCATGGCCAATATACCCCTTCCTCACGACGCAACCTGTCATAAGTGATCCCGTAATAATCAGCAAGACCACCCCGGCTAGCGAATCGCAGCTCTTCAAAGATATCCTCTGCATCCTTATACGCAAAGTAGCCACCCTTGTTCAGTCTTGCAGCTATCTGGCATAAAATACTCCAGTCATCTCTAGCTTCGCCCGGCGCTAGACGTACCGCTTCCCTTAGCAAAACGCGGCCTTCCAGATTAGTCATCGTCCCCGTATTCTCCAAATAAGACGTTACAGGCAAAACAACGTCGGCCAGCCGCGCCGTTTCAGTGAGAAACATATCGGCCACAACCAACAAATCCAGCTTTTTCAGCGCATCCTCCACCAGTCGGACATTCGGGTTAGATACAATCGGATTCGAGCCCATAACGAACAGAGCCTGGATTCCTCCCTGATGAACAAGCTCCATCATCTCATAGGCCGACACTCCTTTACCTGGCAAACTACTTGGGTCTACTCCCCATATGGATGCCACATAGGCGCGGTCTTCTTCGTTCTCAATCGATCTGTAACCTGGAAGCTGATCAGCCTTTTGACCGTGTTCTCGCCCACCTTGCCCGTTTCCCTGACCTGTGATGGCCCCGTAACCGCATCCTTCCCTTCCAATCTTTCCAGTGGCCAGCACGAGATTAAGTAATGCACGCACCGCCATATGTCCATCGATCTGCTGTTCGACACCCCTGGCCGTAAAAACGATACCCGTCTCCACACTGCCAAAGGCACGTGCTGACTGCTGAATCATGTCTGCCTCAATTCCGCACAGCGCAGCCGCTTCGTTCAGATCCAGTTCATTCAAATGAGTCAATAGTTGGTCATACCCATTGGTCCGCTTGCGGATAAATTCTTCATTTACCAATCCCTCATCCACAATGACCTTTAGCATGGCATTCGCCAGCACAGCATCCGTACCTGGTCTGATTTGCAGATGCAGATCGGCGATTGCCGCTGTAGGTGTAGCGCGCGGGTCAATTACGATAATAAATGCACCATTTTCCTTCGCTTGGTGAAAATAAGGCATTAACGTCGGCTGACATTCAGCGATATTCGTGCCTGCAAGCACAATACAACGAGCTAACGGAATATCGGCCAGCCTGCAAGTCAGTCCGCGATCCACACCAAACACTTTGCTGCCAGCGGATGCTGCTGCCGACATGCAAAAGCGCCCATTATAGTCAATATAGCACGTTCCTATAGCCACTCTGGCAAATTTCCCGAGTAAATATGCCGTTTCGTTCGATAGCGAGCCTCCGCCGTAAATGCCAATTCCGTCAGGACCCTGCGTAGACAGCAGTGAAGAGAAACTACTAGCTACAGCATCCAGTGCTTCTTCCCACGGGACCGGAACAAGCCTGCCTCCTTTGCGCATGAGAGGCTGTGTCAGCCTTTCTGGATGAGTTGCATGCTGATGGGCATTCATACCTTTGATGCACAACCTGCCTTGCGAGGCTGCATTAGGTTTTCCTTCCGCTTTATAGACCGTTCGAACAATACCTGCGAGTGCCTCCGTTTCCGTACTGATGGTCATCTTACATTGTACGCTGCAAAATGGACACTGCGTCTCCACTAGAGGGGCGACGTATTGACCGACTTTCAGCTTGTTTTCTCCTGACTGACACATAAAATTACCCTCCCCCTCCATACGTCGCAATGTTATCTTCTTCACATACGAATCTATCGCTACAATCCCCACTCCATCCGTGAACCTGTCGACATATCGGAATCCGTTAACCCGTCAACATATCGGACCGCAGGCTACCCGTCAGCTCATTTCGCAAAGCAGCATCGAGTACATTTTCCCGCAGCGCTAGAATGCCAGTCCGTTCAATCCATTCCCACATTTTCTCCCCGTACCGCGCACTATGCCTGTAAATTTGCAAACAGGTTACAACCATCAGCACCACTTCTTCCGGATTCTCCTCTAGTCCAAGCAGCAGCCCCTGACGAACCGGATGCTCCGCATGTCCACCGGCATACACCTCCCAACCTGCTGGCGATCTGGAGATACCCATGTCATGGACAAGCACCCCACCAGGATACTCCGAACCTGGACTAACAGCTACCTCAACCGGTGACGGTAATGAAAGACTTCCCCATACTGCCGCCAGCCGCTCTCTTAGCCAGATCACCCCACCAAAAGTCTGATCCATCGGGGCAGTACCGACACTCCCCTGACGTTCAGCATTCAAATTTGCAAAACTCAGGCTCACAGGACCCGTTTCCCCTTCGTATGGTGCAGTGGGCCGAATCACAACGCCTGCACTCAGCTGTTCTGTCGCTGATCTCTCCCGCAATCCTAGAGATTCCAGATAATAAAGGACAGCCGGACGACATAATTCACACCCCTGCTGTCTGGTCCAACCGAGACGGGAGATCACTTCCTCTGGAGTTCGACAGACTTTATCCACCATCGCGATCTTTAGCGAATCATGATCGTAAAATGTACAACCACACACAGGAACAACTTCTTGAATAGTCGTAGCTACCACAGGTTCGGAAACTGTCACTCGGGACAAACCATTTTTGACCAGTGCAGCCACTAACGGTCGGCAGCCTCCGCAGGAGCTGGATGCTTTGGTTCGGATCTTCACCTCTTCTACCGTTTTCAGCTTATCCGTGGCGATTGCCCGCAAAATATCTCCCTTGCTCACGCCGTTGCACGCGCATACCGTCTCTCCTTCCG
>NZ_JCAJRU010000330.1:0-4267 GCF_059447605.1 Paenibacillus sp. N119s
GTTATCAGCGGCACGAATTTGAAAGCTATCCCCATGCGTATGAAGTTGTTACTGGCTTTATCCACAACTATAATCATGATCGGCTACATGGCAGCATCTATGATATGTCGCCTTACGAGTATATGACTGCAATTAAGCAGGGTACGGTGGAAGCGAAGCTAATTGTACTCTGGCGGTTGTATTAACACAAAAAGCACCCGTAAAATAAACATTCAGGGGCCCAGCTAATAAAGCTATTTCCTAGTTCGCTTTTTCAATCCCACTTTATAATATTTCCATAATATTTGCGTCACTTATGGTACGGTTCAGCTTAACGGAGCTAACGGCGAATTTTCTGTTGCCTCAGCCGTTACTTTGTCTAGAGAACGGGCATTCTAGTCTCGCCCAGTATACCCAAGCCAGGCTTCTTCGAATGATCAGAATCCGACAGCAAATCTGCAAGCTCGGAGACCGCTTCGCCCTTCTCCGCCGTACGGTTCAGGATCGCAATCTTGACTCCTTGCCGTTCGAGTTCGACAGCCATCGCGGAGCAAAGAACGCCTCCTCCACCCATAACTACGGCGACTTTCCCTTTTAAATTATCGTTAATGGGCAGCATTTGGTTCCTCCTTCTTAGCTCACTCCAAAGAATCCCAAATTCCCCAAAAATACATGACCCCCGAGAGCTCTATCGTATAATCTATAGCCAGGCCTGCATTCTTCGCAAAAAATTGATTCAGCTAAAAATATGGTAACGTCCAACCCAGTAAACACATGAAGGAATAAGATATTAAAGTGATCTGATACTTTCATCAACATCATTTTGCTAAGGTGAAAATCAAGGTTTATGCGCTAAATGGAAAGAAGACTCTCATTCACACCGTTACACTTAGTGTTAAACCTAATTCATCCACTTACAATATTCTCAACGTGGCCAAAACTATGCAATATGAGGTCCAATTTATTACAAATGAGTCGGAGGTGCTTTTTGCATCATTTGGAGTCAGTCCAAAAGACCGCTTCGTTGCAGCACATCGAGTCGTTTACAGTGAATTAACAAGAATCGTTTCAGCAGTGAAACAGACTTAATTAATAATAAGAAGCAGGTGAATAAAATGGCAAAAAAAGTACTACCTCAGGTCGTCACGGTTCCGCAATCTTTATATAGGTCTCTTCGCGGTAAGTATTTTATTGGTTATGCAGATAACCTAACATTTGGGAAAGGAACGAGTGCTTGGGCAAGGCTCTATAATCCTCCTCATTCGGGAGTGAAGTTATTTGTCAACGTATGGACAGTGACAGATGTAACTACAACCCCCTTTCGAGCCCAATTCTGGTTTAATGCTAAAGCCCCAGGCACACCTACTAACGTACGTACCACCCCAACCAATACGTCACTTAGACCTCTTCCTAACTCTCGAGTCAAATTGCAGCTTGCAAACAAGGTGAAAGGGGACCCAGTTGGGGGAATCAAGGCTTTCGTGCGGAGAGCAGTAGCAAGGGAAACGCTGGTGGAGGAAGAAGGAGGTAAAATCATTATTCCACCAGGGGGGAATTTCCTTGTATTCTTATCGAATCCCGAAACACCAAAATTGGTAGGGAGGGGGAGGGTCGCTTTCGGTTGGTGGGAAGAAAAAATAAAGGATTAGACCATTCATTCAATCCGTATCTTCTTATCTGCATGTCCAAATGCTTGTAGAAATCAACAAGCCGTCAAACGCAACATATGTTGAATTTAGGAGGTATGCCGGAAAGCAAGGAGGGAGAAAAAAATGACCCAACAATCGAACCCCAACCGGTTTGTATCCGCACGCGTTCTACGTGATGTTGCCAAGGCGATGCTGCCTTTCTATCTGGCAATCGCAGCCAACAAGGTGTACGCTACCCGATGGGGCAAGGCAGTCGTAACGGGCAACGGCACGGAGATGATGAGATTGTTCCGTCTAGCGTCGCCTTTTGCCAAAAAACCGCTGCCCGGAACCTTCAAGAGCGGGTACAACGTGTTCTTTGAATTCAAGGGTCCGATCGATATTTATGGCAGCGAGACCTCGCTTCCGCCGGGGACGCTTAAGCTTATCCTTAAGGAAATAAAGGCACACCAGGCGATAGCGAGGGGAATTTTACCACTGTACAAAGCATTGGCATTCAATAACGCGTTCAGACAAGTATTGGCCAAGGCGATCCGCCGCGGTGATACTCAAACGGTTACGTTTCTGATACGCGGACTTGTGAAAACCTCGCAGCTTCGTTCTGTAAAAATTCAAGGATCCGGTGTGGTGCTCGCCTTTAAGTTCGCATTCAGCCGGTACACGTACGAGCATTTGCTGTACCATCCAGTGTTCGAATGAACAATCGAGGTCTCATTTCCCCAAGGTACATTCAGGAATGTTCAATGACGATAAAAGGCAATGGTTTCTTATGCCATTGCCCTTTTGTATACACTGGATATATTCTGTTATACAAATACTCTGGTATGAGGTGGGGAATGGAATGTTCCCCCAACAACAATGATTCTTTGTCCTTTTTTGAAAATGAGTTTTTGATTTTTAGTACCACGAACAATCGCAGTTACTGTTGCATTATTCGCGGTTGCTACGTAGACTACGTGCCCATCCGAAACTCGTTCCCGTCTCCAGTTCTTATCAAAGGTAGCTAAAAGAACTCGATTCGATACAGTAAAATTACGAAAAGTCGGCATAGTATGTCTCCTCCTAAACGTGATTAATAATGTATCGTATGTTAAATATGGTTTGAATGAAATCGACATGAGTGGAAACCCTTGATCTGCAGATTTCATCAAATGCAAAATTCACGTATCTTATTTGACTTGCGTAGGTTCTATTCTAATTATTAAAAAGAGTTCATCAGATCCTTACAAAAAATTTGCGTCATTTGTGATACGGTTCCCCCCGATTAATCTTCACCGCCCGATAAATCTGCTCCACCAGCACCAGCCGCATCAACTGATGCGGCAAGGTTATCCTTCCGAAGCTCAGCTTCTGCTGGGGGTGGCGGAGGACCTCGTCAGAGAGACCGTGGCTGCCGCCAATGACGAAAACAACATGGCTTGTGCCGTAGGTGCCGAGCTTGTCCAACTCCCCAGCGAGCTCTTCCGAGCTCCAGAGTTTGCCGTCGATGGCAAGCACAATGACATGTGCTTCACTTTTCACATGAGCGAGGATACGCTCGCCTTCTCGCTCCTTGACCTGTCGGACTTCCGCCTCGCTCAGTGAGTCAGGAGCCTTTTCGTCCGCTACCTCGATCACTTGGAATTTAATGTACGGGCCCAGTCGTTTAGCGTATTCCTGAATCCCCATGATCAAATACTTCTCTTTTAACTTGCCAACACCTATAAGTTGAATAAACAAATTCCATACCCCTATCTATATCGAATGATAATGTAAAATCGTATTTACGATCCCTAACATGAGAAGATATCTTTAACATGGCTATTGTAGCACCTGATTCATCTCTTACCTATCTATTTCCTATTTAGCCCCCAAATGAACTTGGACAGTACACCTCTTATTCCGATAGAATGAAATCAATCGGAGGGGACGACAATGGAGAGAAAACGGTATGATCTGAATTTCAAGAAGATGGTAGTAAGCAAAGGGTACAAGATCGGCAATATGACAGCTGTTGCCCGGTAACATGATTTGGATCCGAAAATGGTACTGCGCTGGGCGAAGCAGCTTGAGCGTAAGGATCAGGAACAATTGGATGGCAGGGCTTTAAAGCAGCCCACTTTCGTTCCAACAGCCAGCGACTACGCCGCTTTGGCGAAAGAACATGAGAAGCTCAAAAAGCTCTATGCCGAGCAGGCGCTAGAGAGAGAAATCCTCCGAGACCTGTTAAAAAAACGAACCCACACTTGCGGATAAAATAGCGATTGCGAACGTCTACATCTCGCAAGGTCATTCCATCAGCCTTGTACTGCGTATCTTGGAAGTGGAACGTTTCACGTATTATGCATACGTGAATCGTCGGAACAAGTCCTCAGCATTGATTCTCAAAAGCGGTCGTCCCACGCCAGGTTACAGCTTCACACAAGAGGGCAAGCGGATCAGTGATGAACAAATCAAAGAGTGGATCATGGAGATGCTGGCTGACGAGTATACGTCTGTGTATGGCTCCCGCAAGCTGACGAAGCTCTTAAATCGCCAGCATCAGCTGGTGATCAACAAGAAGAAAGTCTACCGGCTGTGCAAGCAGATACGTGTCTTGCGTCCGCAGCGGAAGCTCAGGGTCAAGCATCCGAAGAGACTCGCGAATAATCGAACCATCA
>NZ_JCAJRU010000331.1:0-4207 GCF_059447605.1 Paenibacillus sp. N119s
AGCCCGATGAAGGGGTGGACTACTTAAAAAGCGATATATCAAATCTGATGACGGAGCGAAGCTCAGCGCTTTCAGGATAAACTCAAAAAACGCGCCCCGATCGAGTATCGGCACGCGCTTGCAGCTTAGCTTTTCCATTCGTCTACTTTACAGGGGTATGACTACTCAAGGATTCATTTTATTCCTCTTGGTACAAACTTGTTTTTATTAGGATTCAGGCAAGCTCTGCCCTCCGTCGATAATAATTGTTTGTCCCGTGATGAAGCCAGCCTCCTTAGAGGCAAGAAATGCAGCTGCATGTCCCATTTCTTCAACGGTTCCAAACCGTTTCAATGGAATAGCTAGAAGCATGGTTTCAATGTATTCTGGGAAGGTTTCTATCATTTCAGTCATTGTATTACCGGGCATGATCGCATTGATTGTAATACCAAACGGAGCTAACTCAAGCGCTGCACTGCGAATAAAAGTTAGCACACAACACATCAATGCCGCTAAAGGCCACCGATACTGAATGTGCCATCATTTCCATAGAAGATCGATCCGTGACATCACCTCTAAAGCCTTGCGCGTATCCACCGGATGCTCTGATTTCGGCAGCGCATATCTCGGCCTTATCAAGGTTACGAGAAATAATGGCTACTTTAGCTCCCTTTTCAGCAAAGACTTTGGCGATTCCTTTACCATTCCCCTTACTCGAACCAGTTACAATAACCGACTTGTTTTCAAATGAATTTCCCATTATGTTTTCCCCCCTTCGGAGAGAGAGCATTTGCTCTCTAAATAGATCAAAAACTATCTTATAATAATATTAATAGATTGCATGACTAGATTAATCTTTTCCTGTGCACTTAATGTGCCTTCCCCTGGACAGAAGAAGGATTCAAAACGTTTATGATGATATTCACATTTTTTAGCTTTGTCAATAAAGTTGGACGCACAAGGCTACTTCCATATCTCGACATGGTTGAGCTCTCTTGAAGGAGTTTTGATTTGTCTCACGTTAAGGGATCAGTCCCCCTCCCCAACTCCGGACGTTTTTTTATTTTAGGATTATCGTGTCTAATTAGCTGTCTTCTTTATTAGCCTTGCAGTTTTTGCTGCGCATGTCTAATGGAAGTAAAGTTAAAAGCACGCACTCCCTTGCTATCATATACAATAATCTCTTTGTTTAAATACGGGTGCAGACCGTTAAAATATCCGGGCATAATCAGTCTGCGCATAAAAAGGTTTTTGCCCAGCATACGTGGTGAATTGGTCGCTACCACAAGCATTTGATGGTTTGCAGACCATGGGCTAGGCTGAATATATGACAAACAGTACTCACCTGCCGTAAAATCATCACCCCATGCATACCCGTCCTCAGTACATGTAATTTGAAGATGAGCTTGATACTTCTGAAGCAGCTCATGTCTGGACAAGCCTGAAGTAATACAAATGACGTTGCTATCAGCCAGTGCTTTCTCCAAAATATCATTAGAAGACACTACCGGATAATGGACACCGATGTACGGGTTCCAGGTCGCTGTCCGCGGGCTAGCCAAGGCGTTGGCCGTTCGTTTCATCGCCTGTTCTTCCTCTGGTGTAGCGTAGCTGGATGGCAGAACGATATGAAGTCGATCCATATACACACCAAGCACACCCATACCATGGTTTACATTATTTCTTCCCGTGCCTAGTAAACCGTCAATTTCCTTAGCTGCATCCGCTTTTTTGGTAGCGCTCTCGTTGTTCTCTCCCTTCCGTTCAGCGATCAAACGATATTCAGGTGAAGGGCGTTTGTGCGATTGTGTTTTAACAAAGCGAAAGCGGTTGTATTCTCGTAAATCCAACATGAAAATGCGGGCTCCGATACGAACTTGGGCCAGCTCTTGAGACATGTCCTCTTGTGAGAGATGAATCACAAATTCTTTAGCATGTACAGCTTCGATATCCAATTCACCTGTGGAACTCATTTCACCACGCAATTCCGCATATTCCTCGTTCTCATCCATTCGCATCAATTCCAGCCAGTAAGCTCGATTATGTCTGGACCGTTCTGTCCGGTAAGCAATACGCTGAGGTACGGCAACTCTTTTCCATTGCATAAGCCAACCCAGTATGCCGTCCAAAAGTCTTAACTCGTGCGTATCCCAATGATTAGACTGCCGCTCCACCACACCTTTAAAATGGTTCGATGAAAGCTCGGTTACAGGAGCTGTGTAAGCTTGGGCAAATAAGTAATCCTGATCTCCGCACACATCCAATATTGGCATATTCAACAGATTTATCAGATGTTTGGGATGTGGCGCCCCTGAGATAACCGCAATAGCAGCAAACCGAGAAGGATAAGCCTGTGCCATCGCCCAGGCAGCATATGCACCGTTCGAGTAACCCGTCAGATAGATGCGTTCTTCATCCACTTGATACGCCTGCAGTATGACATCTAGCCCCTCTAAAAAAGCAGCTTCTCCAATATAACTGCCCAGCGTAACGCCACGACACGAAAAAGTAACAAATATAGCTTCCTCTTCCCACTCACGCCCAAAACCTCTATTCTGAAAATCCGGCAGCCCCAGCTCATATCGCTTGCCAGGCATTAGAACGATCAGAGGATACCGTCGCTCAGCCGTGTAGTTGCTGGGAAGCTGGATTGTATACCGTTGCATACTATTGTCCAAACGGGAGACAAAAAATCCTTCGCCAATGCCGTCAGCCGTCAAAAAAATGTGTTCTTTCTGAAGTAACGATGGGTGCTGTGACTGTTTGGTCTGTCCATGTATAAAAATTTGTTTTAATAGCCTGATATATTCACGCACCCCCCGGGAATCCCAGATTTCAAAAGGATCTTCCGGCAAATCCGTTAACCTGGTTAATTCCTCAAGCAGGCCCTCTATTTGTATTTTCTGTGCAGAATGAAGGACATCCTTAGCGCAGGCTTGAATGTATTGGTCATACTCTTCCTGCAAGTCCTCCACGACGACTGCCAAAGGCCGGACAAGTACCGAATACACAAAATGATGCTCTACGGCTTCATGATCCCGATAGGTAACGGTGAAGTGCAGCATTCCCGTATTCCCGATCTTCTCCTCATCCCAAGCGTAGCTTTGCTCCTGCTCCCAATGGGCTGGAAACTGATCTAACCTCATCCCCTCATCATTCGTTACCTCGACCCATAACGTTTGATCTGAGGGAAGAAGGATCCGATCCTTACGCAGCAAATAAAATAAAATTGGGCTGTCTTCCCCTTTTCTGCCAGCACTTTTCTCAACCTCTAACCAAGCCATATGATTACGTATATTACGCTCTACAAATTCACGATGCAGTTCTACCACATCTGGTTCATCACATACCTGATTTCCACTGATACGAATAGAGCGGGCCTCATCAGGAATAAACGCAGCAATGACAACTACTGTGTGATCGCCTTCCTCCAGATACAAGCGAAACGGACCGGATTCTGCATATACCAGTATGCCATCTATCCAAATTTGTCCAGTTCCTTCAAACGGTCTGAAAATCACTTCCTGTGCTGTCATACAACGTAGATTTGAAACCAGTAAAAGTCTCTCTTGTTCAGCCAAAGGCGGAAAAACGCCTAGATTCAGTTCGGAGGTTCGAGGATCAAGTTCGGTCAACAATCGACACGCTGCCCTTCCTCCTGCTGAAAGCTCGATTCCATCTTCACCACAAGCCTTTTCCAAATTCCATTCCTCATGCGTAAAATGACTCGACCATTCTCTGCCCACACCACAATTTTCCGGAAGCTCGACTGGACCGACTGCATAAGCAGACGCCAGACGTACCGGATGATCCGCCAGCACCGTAGTTGCTTTTTCCAGCTGTGTGAACCTCATAACATTCCCCCTCCAGGTTTTTGTTTCCTCAGAGACGTAGCTGCGTTATATTCCGTTTAACATTCAATTGAACTATATAAAACTATTCGTTACTGCCTCAGCGTACTCCTCTGTGCTTTCCAAAAAAGAAGCTAATTCACACAACAAAAAAAGAGGCGGCTTCTGCCACCTCTCTTGATCATTATGCTTATTATTTACAATGCTGACTGCAAGTCTTCGATCAAATCCTCGAGATCTTCAATTCCAACTGAAATCCGTACCAAGCCTTCGGTAATACCAAGCTCTGCACGACGTTCTGCCGGAATGGAGGCATGCGTCATACGTGCCGGAACGCTAATCAGACTTTCAACTGCTCCCAGGCTCTCAGCCAGTGT
>NZ_JCAJRU010000332.1:0-4166 GCF_059447605.1 Paenibacillus sp. N119s
GGCTGATTGTTAGATACAATGAAAGCGTTAACAAAAAGGTGGAACGAATGCTTCTCATGGGGAGGAAATGCGAATGAGTCTTCTGAAGGAGGCTTGGCCTGCTTCGCGGCTCGTCAACGCGCTGGCTGGCAAAGTGCAGGATTCAGCAAGACAACGCTTAAGGAGCAATTGGACTCAAAGGCTGCGGGCAACGGTTGAGGAACCAGCATACGCCGAGCTTTGGAAGGACATCGAACGTATCTGTAATGATGCTCGGAAAGCACCATGGCCTGAACTACCACCGTCTCTGTTCCGGCAATTTGCTAATACAGGGGAGCGCAAGCCGTATGAGGATGTGTACTTTGAACGGCGCGGACGTCTGGTTGCTATCGTGCTGGCAGCTGTTGCTGATCCAGTGCCTCGAAACATGGAAGAGGTGGAAAACGGATTGCTGGACATATGCAGCGAGTACACTTGGGCGCTTCCTGCACATGTCAACGAAGAGGACACTGCAACACCGCCTTGGCAGCAGGTGGATTTATTCGCGTCCGAAACAGCGCAAATGCTGGTGGAAATTTTGTTGCTGCTCAGAGAGCGACTGGCTGATCACGTAGTCGTTCAGATACACAAAGAGGTCGAGCGCCGCATACTGGAACCTGTTTTTTGGCAGCCTCGTCATTTTGGTTGGGAAACGGCAGAGCATAACTGGTCGGCAGTATGTGCTTCCGGTTGCGGGATTGCTGCATTGCTGCTGGAAAAAGATGACCATTCTAGAGCAGTAGCCATCGAGCATATGCTGGGCGCGCTCGATTGTTTTTTGGCAGGCTACAGTGAGGACGGCGGATGTCCTGAAGGCGTAGGTTACTGGGTGTATGGCTTTGGTTATTTTATGTATTTTGCCGATATGCTGCGTGAATTTACCGAGGGGGCAGTGGAGATTGTGAACTCGGAAAAGGTAAGGCAAATCGCTGCCTTCGCAGAACGGGTTCATCTGTCAGACGGTATTTTCGCTAATTATTCTGACAGTAGTGAAACGGAACGATTGCCATCCGGACTCATCTCTCAGGTGAATTTTTTGCGAGGGCGCCCATCTACACTCCCTTTCCGCGTCCCTGGCCTGTTGGAAGATCCGTGTCGCCGCTGGGCTCATGTATTACGCAATCTGGTCTGGACGATTCCTGTAGCTTATGGATACGGTGAAGGCGTAGTCGATTATTTGCCGCAGCTCGGGTGGTTGATGTGCCGCAGCCGGAGATCCAGTCATGGTGGATCTGGGAGACAGCAAGGTGAATCAGATGCCGTACTTGCATTTTCAGCCAAGGCTGGGCATAACAATGAGCCACACAATCATAATGACCTTGGGCATTTCATCCTTCATGGCGGTGGCGAAAATGTACTTTGTGATCTGGGAGCAGGCTTGTACACGAAAGCTTATTTTTCACCAGGGCGGGAGTCGATTATCAATATTTCCTCCAGCGGTCATTCCGTGCCCATCATCAATGGCACCACGCAGCAAGCTGGAGCAAAGGCAAGGGCGGTTGTGTTGGGTGCTGATATGGATGAGCATGAGGGAGCACAGACAGTTACAAGGTTTAAACTTGATTTGACATCTGCGTATCCTGTAGATGAATTGGCAAATTTCACCCGCTCCTTTGCCTGGAGTGTACCGGAGGGAAACGAGGGAGCAAGGCTTACTGTCACAGATCATTTTGAGTTTGAGAAGTCTGGCATAAATGTGAACCCTTGGGATGTGGAGGAGCTTTTGATCAGCCGTATTCAGCCCCATACAGGAGCAGGCTTCGTGGAATGGAGGGGAACGAATACCGTGGTTAGGTTAGATTATGATGCTGGCGTACTGAGGCAGAGGTTGGAGGCTGTAAAGCATATAGATCATGACGGAGTGCCCTTTGTGTTTTATAAGACGTCGCTGCAACTAGACTCCAAACGCTGGGACGGTTCAGCAAGCATCGATTGCAATCTGTTTTTTACCATACATCAATCTTCATGTTGAATGGGAGGCATACAGAATGAATAAGCTTCATACAGACAGCGTATACCCTTGGCAGACGGAACTGGAGAGATTTATAGAACAGGTGGAAAGCGCACCAAATCGAGAAAATGACGAATGGACACACGAACGTAAGCTGGCTGTGCTGGAAAAGCTGGTTCGTGCATATGCCTCGTATCAAGATGATAACGGAGCTATCATTGACCCTCATTCTGAAAGTGAACGGTATTACTCCACTCCATCCTATGCTTTGGCTGCGGCGGTGCTGGTCAAAAAAGGCCGGCATGATTTACTCGAATCTGCTGCTGCAGCTTTGACGCATAGCATAGCCTGTGTAGTGGAGGAAAAAGCATCGGATCAACACCCGGACTTTTTTCCAATTATGATAATGGGTGCGTATCGTATCCTTAAAAAACTACTGCCAGAGCAAGCCATGGCATGGAAGCAGCAATTGAGCAGGATTCAGCCTGAGCAGACCTACATTTTTACGATGAACAAAATGAAGAATCCAAACCGGATGATCAACTGGAACGCAATTATGATTTCCGGCGAGTTTTTGCGTGCCGCAGAAGGGATTGCAGTTGATTCTGAGTGGATGGAGACGTATATCCGCAACTACCATTTGCCTCGCTTTACTGGTTTGGGATTGTACCAAGATGGTCCACTGGATCGGCCTAATAGCCCATTTGCCTACGATATTGTCACACGGTTTCATCTGGGCGTGATGCTGGAGAGCGGATATAATGGCGGCTGTGCTTCTGAAGTGCGTGACTACCTTCGCAGGGGCGCACTCAGCTCACTGCTGACTTTATCCCCGCATGGGGAAATTCCTCCGCGTGGAAGAAGCGCACAGCACCAATGGAACGAAGCGGCTGCAGCTTTTGTTTTTACAACACATGCGCAGCAGGCGTATACATCAGGCGAGTATGGCCTTGCAGGTGCATTTCGGCGGGCGGTAGATCTATGCTGGCAATCCATTGCCCGTTGGCAGAACGATGATGGCAAGCTGCATATCGTCCGCAACCATTATTCGTCGGAGGCACGGCATGGATTTGAGGTGTACTCGAATCATACCTGCTACAGTCTGTGGACGGCAGCTGCACTGGCCTATACCCTTCTACACGGGCAGGAGATTGATCGTATTCCGTCAACCTTTATCCCGGCAGAGATTGGCAGTCGGGTATTGGCTACGGACGGCTGGTTTCAGACCGTCATTGCAGCTGTAGACGGGCAGCAAATGCTTGTACAAACCTCAATCAACGATCCATACAATATTCCGGGAATCGTACGTATCCAACGTTCTGCACTGCCGTCTCTGATCGGCCCGTCCTCAGCAGGACACGCAGATCGCGGCTTTACGGGATTCGCAGAGGGAGATATTTTCCCGCTGAGCTATACACCAGCCTGGCAAACCGAGGACGGAAAGTGGCACAGCTTGTCAGAAGGAATCCCCGGTACATTGGAGTTTGACCGGGATGGAGGAATTGATCCGCAGGATGGCGGGGGAAACGTACAGATGGAGCGCAGCTCGGCGTCTGCTGGAGAAACAGATTTTACTCTGCTGTGGAAAGGTCCATTCCCGGGAGTAAGGGAAATCCGAACGCATTACCGTCAGGTACCTGGCAAAATCGAAGTGTCGTATGAGCTTCAAGGCAATATTCAGCATGTGGGGGCCCTTATTCCATTAATGGCGTATGACGGTCGGGAACGAAGTGTGATTCATCATGTAATGGCAGCCGGGAAGGAAACTGAAAGCATTCGAGTAGAATATGCGGGCGCAAGCCTCGAAATCATCCCCACGACGGAAGGAACAAATGTGGTATGGCCGGAAGAATTGACCTCGGTAGCTTGCCGAAATGGTTTACTTAAGGGAGCGCGTCTGGAGTGTGACGGCAGTTGCATTTCCTTTATCATTCGGTTACCTGACTAGTTTAGGTCGGGAGTTGTAGTTATCTTCAAACATGTGGAAGTGGAGGGGAAAAAGAATGATAAAATCAGAAGCATGGCTGGAGCAATCATGGGAGCTGGCATTGGATAAAACGCATGCCTTGGCGGAAAGACTGGGGGACGCCTTTCCACATGTTGCCGAGGGTGGACGTTATGATAATTGTGAGGAAGCGTGGTGGACAGCAGGCTTTTATCCGGGACTGCTATGGCTGGCCCACCGGGCACGTCCTGA
>NZ_JCAJRU010000333.1:0-4163 GCF_059447605.1 Paenibacillus sp. N119s
ATTAAAATGAGTATAATACCTGCCATAAAACCAGCTATCAGTAAATTCTCATAGCCGTACTGCATGACTATAGCGAGCAAAATCGGAATAAACGCGCCTGTAGGGCCTCCGATCTGAAATTTAGACCCCCCCAGCAGTGAAATCAAAATTCCCGCTATGATGGTTGTGTACAGACCATATTCCGGCTTTACCCCCGATGCAATGGCGAACGCCATACCGAGCGGGATCGCCACAATCGCTACGATGCTTCCAGAAATTAAATCCTTTCGTAAAGCCCCTGCGTTATAGCCTTCAAACCTTCCTCTCCACTTCATCCCTGTAACCCTTCTTTTCTGTAGTAGCATTACTTCTCGTTACGTATGCCTTCCAGCAACGAGATCGCTTCGACTAAATGATTGTCAAAAATTTGCCGCGCCACCGCTAGCAGCTCCGTTAAGAGCGGATCACGTAGTGAATACACGACCGTTGTGCCTTCCTTGAAGCTGTTCACCAAATTTTTAGCCCGTAAAACAGCCAATTGCTGCGATACGGCAGAACCTTCGGAACCAAGCGCAGTCTGCAGCTCGTTCACATTCCGTTCCCCTTCACTCAGCACCTCCAAAATGCGGATGCGCAGAGGGTGAGCCAATGCTTTGAAAAAATCAGCCTTAAACTTCTGGAGATCTCCTTCCATGCTGCGCCGTCCCCCTTCACAGAATTGTTTCCATAACGATCAACAATATCTGAATATTTGAATATTCAGTACAATAACAGCTTTGGGTCAATTGAACTATGATGTTGCTCACACTTCACCATGCGCATAGTCACATTTTTCACCCTTTTATCTTTTGGGGTTGACAGCTTCCACAGCTTTCCATTAACATAGCAATTAACTTTAAGAAAAGGGGGCCGACAGACATGACCAAGCTTTACACGCTAATGACGATTAGTCAGCATGATCCAATCATATATTCAAAATTTCGTCTCATCGGCCCCGTTCGGGCGACATGATGGGGGTATCACGCTGTCTGGCGGCGTGATGAACCAGGCTTTTTTAATTTTGTATGCTATTGAAAGAACAGGTTATTTATGTTTTTATGATGTATTGATCATAAAATGTAATGACACTTTCGGTGCAGGAAGCCGTAGACGACAAGTCTGCGGCTTTTTTTGTTTTTTTAATCTTTCTATACGATGTTATGAATTTACATGAAGAAGGGAACTACCCATTTATTATGAATACACAATCTACGACCGACTCATTTTTTCCTGAAGGACCATACAGTCACCTGATGAAGCTTCCAGCTGGGGATCTGACGGTGTACGCTTCGCAGCAACTTTTCGCCTCACTTGATTACAAAGTGTTCGAGATGGCTAATAACAATTTACAAATTCCAGGTATCCGCTATATGGGATACACACCGGATGTACATGTAGGCGTCGGAACCTGCATCGGTACAACTGCGGTATGGGGGATGGAAGACGGCTATGTATCTCCCTCCATCGTCGGAAGCGATATCGGCTGCGGCATGCGCGTACACCTGACCAATCTGCACAAGGATGCTTTGAAGGAAATCAAGCTGCGCCGCAAGTTGGTTAAGACGATCGACAAATACTTGCCGATGGAAGCCCACCAACGCGGACATTATTCGGATATACGACTGGAGCATATTGTACGCAAAGGCCTGCATGGCTTGCCTAATAAATATATTCCGGATAGCTACACTCCTAAAAAATCCACCTCACTGACCCATGTAGAGCACAGTAAGTTCTCCTTTGACGAGGAAGTGTTGAATCTCGTCGAAGACCGTACTTGGCACCGCGCTCATCGGCAGCTGGGCACGCTGGGTGGAGGCAATCATTTCGTCGAAATTCAGGCGATTGAAATTGCGGAAGAAAATAGAGAAATCGCTGAAGCTTGGGGGATGTTCGATGGTCAAGTGGCTGTGATGATTCATTCGGGATCACGCGCTTGGGGTGGAGCAGTCAGCCAGGCCAGTTCATCTGCCATTGCCAAAGCGATGAGTCGTCTCGGTCTAGGCACCTCCGACCCGAGACTGGTATTCGCACCGCTGGATCATCCCGAGGCAGCACATTATGTGAATATGATGTACTCAGCGCTGAATTATGCTGTGGTGAACCGACATCTGATTGCATACTCCGTGCGAGAAGCCTTCCGCGATGTCTTTGGTACAAAGTGCGAGTTGCGCACTCTGTACGATCTGATGCACAATTATGCTTGGGATGAGTCCCATCCGGATCATGGCAGCGTGTTTGTACATCGTAAAGGTGCGACGCGCGCGCTTCCAGCAGGACACCCCGACAATCCGCGACCCTATCAGGCGACAGGGCATCCGGCACTGATCCCTGGTTCGATGGGGACTGCCTCTTATATTATGGTAGGTTTACCGGGCGGTCAGGATAACTTTCACTCCATTTGTCATGGAGCAGGCCGTATTCGCTCACGTTCTGCGACCAAACGGCTCGTGAGTGTAGACGATTTTGCAGGCGCCCTGGGTGTAGGGACGGACGACGAAATTGTGGTGAACCAGGCCTCTCTGGAGAGTATTATCGACGAATCTCCACAAGCCTACAAAAATGTAGATGATATTATCGAAAGTGTTACCGGGGCAGGACTCGCAGCTGTTGTAGCCAAATGCAAACCGCTGGCCGCCCTGAAAGGAGCAAAATAATGTTGAGTATAGACACCCCAGCTATTTATGAATTTGACGAACGTACAGATGGACGCATTACCGGTTATGCTGCTTATGCCCGTCTGATCGACGGTATCAGTGAAGCACTTTATAACCGCTACGGCGTAAAATACGAGCTGTATGCCAGCGACGATCCCAATATTGAATATTGGGATCTGCTAGAGGAGGATATTCGTTCAGGCAGCCCTGAGCTGGAGCATGTGGCACGAGTCTTCGATCGTTTGGAGGAACGCACTATCCAGTATGACGATGACGGACCGACTCCTGAATACGGTGTGCATCTGTCGATGCGTAATAATGTATTTGCCTATCCCAAGTGGGGGATCGCACTGGCACGAGTTCCCTTTTTCCGTGAGAATGGCGTATACAATGAAGATTACGTATTTGCTACAGGCGACCAGGAGCTGCAAAGCTTCCTCGCAGGCGTACGCGGGCGTGAACGCAAGCAAAATATGAAGCGTGTCACCGTCTTCACCGATACAAGCCGAGGACTCTCCCGGCAGGCAGAGCCGATAACCCGTGCCATTACTCGGGATGATGTGATTTTGAAAGCGGAAATCAAGCGGGATATCTTCCGATCACTCGATCAGTTTTTTGAAGCAGATCGTACCTTCTATCAGACTTATAACATCCCTTACAAGCGTGGGATTCTGCTATACGGCCATCCGGGCAACGGTAAAACAACTCTTGTGAAATCTATTGCCAGCAGTGTACCGGGTCCGGCCGCTTACTGGCAAATTACAGAATATACAACCAGTGAATCGGTCAAAGAGGTGTTTGAGGCAGCGACTCGCCTGGCGCCGATGGTGCTGGTCATTGAGGACATCGATTCCATGCCTCAGGAGGTGCGTTCCTTTTTCCTGAATACGCTCGACGGCGCTACATCCAAGGAGGGCATCTTCCTGATCGGAACGACCAATTATCCCGAAAAAATCGACCCAGGTCTGATGAACCGGGCGGGCCGCTTCGATCGGGCTTATGAAATCAGTTTGCCTGACGAAGAGCTGCGACTCGCGTATCTCAAGCTGCGTAACTTCCTTGTTTTTGCAGGTGAGACAGGTACACAGAAGGCAGCTGCGATGACGGACGGCTTCTCCCTGGCTCAGCTCGGAGAACTGTATGTCAGTACGGCGCTGGAATGGCATGAGCAAGGAAAAGCCGATATTGAGCTGATTATTAAGGGCATGCGAGGCGAGCTTGATAAAAGCCGCAAGCAGGATTGGCTAAAAAATGCCTCCGAAGGACGAGTCGGGTTCTTTTGATCCACCCTTTTATTGCCTCATTATGAAATTTATGTTACACTGATTAACAATAAAGTACCGAAAGGGTGACCTTAAGCCAATGATCTACTAATCCTATTTCCAAAACGAATTTTCTGGATAGGATTAGTGTAGGCTTTTGGGGATTCACAATAAGATCATTGCCTCGTTGACGGGAGTAGTGTGTCTTTTTGTTGCATGTCTGCCTCCT
>NZ_JCAJRU010000334.1:0-4142 GCF_059447605.1 Paenibacillus sp. N119s
AATGATATTCTCCAAGCCACTAAAAATGTAGCATGGCAAATCCAAGAAGTATCCAGTGCTACGGAGGAGATTTCTGCAGGGACACAGGAAATGACCGCGACAGCAGACGATCTTTCCTCTACTGTAACCAAAACAGCCAACAACAGTGTTCACATTATGCAAACAGTAGAGGAACAAAAAGCTTCTTTGGATTCTATCATTGAATCCTCCCATAAGCTGACAACCATGTCCGAAGAGCTTCAAGAGATTACTTCATATTTCAAAATTGCAGACACAAACCGTAAAAAATCATAATATCCATTTATCGATTTTAATGCTTATTTTATAGGCCGCTCGGTAATGCCTCCCTCCTGTTCATCCATTTGAAGGGAACGGAGGCATTTACTAAATTCCCATGTAATTTAGATACCCAGACATTCAGGAGGTTAGCGTAATGGCATCATTACTACAAAACAGCACACAGACAGCTCCATCCCCATTCCTAGTTCCCTTGGATTTTGCACGCATACAGCGCAAGCATACATTCTCTACTTATCAGGTAGAGTTAGAAGCGTCCATCTCGGAACAATTGAATCAGCAAGCATCTGCGGAGAACAGACAAGCTGTGCTCTTATCAGCATATACTGCATGGTTATATCGTCTATCTGCGGAGGAAGAAGTTTCTTTCTCTACTTTTGTGCCTCGATCAGGTCTGCTTACAGCATCGCTGACAGTTGAAAAAGAAACCACTTTTCATGATCTGGCAAGCTTATTTCAGGGGATGCTGCGTGAGTCTAATGCGTTCCTGGCAGAACCACAAGCTGATACTTCATTTTCATCAACACTACCTTCAAACAATGGTGTAGAATCCCGTATTATGGACTGGGCTGTCAATGAGAACAATGGCACTTATCAAATCCAGATTCGGTATGATCAATCACTCTTGCTGGAAACAACGGTTGTTCGATACACAGAATACTTTGTAACCCTTCTGCGTGGTGCGCTAAACAACAGCCATGCACTTGTGAATTCCATTGACATATTATCGGACGCGGATCGTGCTGCTCACGAAGCTTTAAATAATACAGTGGTAAAATATCCTGAGCATCAGACGATTCACGGAATGTTTGAAGAAGCGGCTTCCCAATATCCTGATCGTCCAGCTATTGCATCCCATACTGGGGAATACACGTACCGTGAACTGAACGAGCGTGCTAACCAAGTCGCACGTGTTTTGTTATCCAAAGGTCTTGCCAAAGGTGAATTCGTGACCATCTTTATGGAACGAAGCTTGGAGACCGTTATTTCGCTGCTCGGCATCCTGAAAGCCGGAGGCGTGTACGTTCCTGTTGATCCCGCTCACCCCGCTGATCGGAGCAGCTACATTGTCGAGGACACGCGTTCTCCTTTTGTCTTAACAACTTCCGCACTCACCCAACAAGCGGCTGAACTATGCGGTTCCATTGAAACCGTAAAAGAAATATTAGCTATTGATGGGCCACTGGCGGGTTATGCAGCTAGCAATCCAAACGTTGATGTAAGTCCGGATGATCTAGCTTATGTCATCTATACGTCCGGTTCTACAGGCAAACCAAAAGGTGCCCTGATCGCTCACCGCGGTGTTGTTAACTTAGGAGCTGTCGTGCAACGCGATTGTGACATTACACCTCAGGATGTATTGACCCAATTCGCCACCTATAGCTTCGATGCCTCGGTGTGGGATACGATTGGAGCCTTGTTTTATGGCGCAAAATTGTACCTGCTGTCTTCCGAAGAGCGCGTATCTGTCGAAGAATTCGCCGAAGCCATCGAACGTACAGGCACGACGATTATCACTATTTTGCCAACCGTATTTTTTAATCAGCTATCTACGTACTTGTCAGACGAAGGTTATCGCAAACTCGCAAATGTTCGAATTGTGACTGTGGCAGGCGAAGCGCTGTACGGCTCGCAAGTTCGGGCGTTCCAAAGCAAATTCGGTACAGATACAGACATCGTAAACGTATACGGACCAACTGAATGCACCGTAGCTACAACGACCCATCGAGTCCGTGGTGCCGTACCTGAACATGTCGTTAATATCCCGATCGGCAAGCCGATTTACAATTATAAAGTGTATATCGTTAACGACGATAACAAGCTTTGTCCTGTCAATATTCCAGGCGAGGTATGCATTGCCACGCCTGCGTTGGCCCACGGCTATCTTCATCAGCCGGAGCGTACAGCCCAATCATTCGTGGACAATCCTTTTGTCCCAGGTGAGAAAATGTACCGTTCAGGTGATATTGCCAAGCTGCTGCCAGACGGTACGATTGAATACGTAAGCCGGAAGGATTCGCAGCTCAAAATTCGGGGAAACCGGATTGAAATAGGGGAAATTGAAGATCATTTCTCCAAACATCCAGGTGTTCAAGACGTAGCAGTTGTCGCCGTTAAAGATCACACAGATCAGAACATGCTAGTTGGCTATTTCACCACTTCGGATGGACAGTCCATTCCACAGGACGTTATTCAGTCTTATATTGGAGGCAAGCTGCCTTCCTACTTTGTACCGACCCATGTCATCCATCTGGAAGCCATGCCTATTTCACCAACAGGCAAGATTGATCGTAAAAAGTTGGCCCTGCGACCACTTCCTGAAGTGTCTGATCTTACGTCCGGCGGGGAACCTCTCCGCGAAGGAACTGAAACACTCATTGCCGAAGCATGGACACAAGTGCTTGGTAAACATAACATTGGCGCCACCGATGATTTCTTCCTGATCGGAGGCGATTCGCTTCGTGTCATTCATGTACTAGCTATTCTGAAGCCGCGTTATGGCGCGCTTCGTATTGGAGACTTCTTCCGTTACAAGACCGTTCGTGAGCTTGCTGAATATGTAGAGCAATTAGGAACAGAACAAGCGCCGCAGCGCAAGTCACTCGCGTTTTCTAAGGGAAAAACGGATTTGAATGAACATCCTATTGAGCTGCCTGGTGCTTCAGATTTAGCTGAAATCCGCGACTTGCGCGTAATTTTGTTGACCGGAGCCACAGGATATCTGGGTTCACACATTCTGTATGACCTGCTCCACCGGACAAAAGCCAAAGTATACGCCATGGTCCGTCCTTCTCAGAGCGGTCCGTCTGGCTTAGAGCGTATTCAATCCGTATTGACAGGATATTTTGGTCAAAATATCTCCAGCTTGATGGAAGGACGTGTGAAGGCTGTCTATGGAGATCTGGAACAAGCAGATCTGGGTCTCTCCTCTGTCGATCGCCATATGCTGGAGCAACATATCGATGGTATCATTCACAGCGCTGCTGACGTTCGCCATTTTGGTGATTCGGCAACCTTTGATCGCACGAATGTGACCGGAACATTGGAACTGCTAAAAATCGCTCAAGCCAAGCCAGGAGTCTCCTTCCACCATGTTTCCACTATGGGAATACCGGAGGATCTTGCAAACGAAGGAAAATGGGAATCGACATTGGAACTCTCTGCCTTCCCAGATGAACTGAACGTGGACAATCTGTACACGAACAGTAAACTCGCAGCGGAGAAGCTATTGTTCCAGGCAGCTCAAGCAGGTACGCCTGTCTCGATCTACCGTGCGGGCAATTTGACAGCCCATTCGGCCAACGGACGCTTCCAGCGTAATATCGACAGCAATGCTTATTATCGTATGATGAAGGCGATGCTGCTGCTGGGCAAAGCGCCACAAGCCGATTGGCATACGGACTTCACACCGATTGATTACGCTAGCCGTGCTATCGTAGAACTGTCCGTCAAGCAAAAAAGTGCGAACCGCATTTTCCACATCTGTAATCCGAACCCACTGCCATATGATGAACTGATCGCTATGGTAAACCAGCTCGGTTACGCAGTAGAAACCCTGCCTTTTGACGATTACAGCGCTTGGCTGCTGAATCCGTCTTCCGGCATTCAGGAAGATGCACTCCACCTTGCGATGGGACAACTCGAAGGTGATGGTGCCAAGGATTCGGCTTACCGTTACGGCTGCTCTGTAACCAAAGCTCTGCTGGAACAAGCTGGCATTCAGTGTCCGGTAACCAACCTGGAGTTTATTCGCAATATGATCCAGCATGCCGTCGAGATCGGTTACTTCCCGGCCTCATCTTCGGTATCTGCAAAAGCAACACAGAGGTAACAAAGTTGTGATA
>NZ_JCAJRU010000335.1:0-4133 GCF_059447605.1 Paenibacillus sp. N119s
ATGAAGGAGGATGCTGTGTGTCTGTCTATTCATATAATGCCGTAACACCAGCCAATCAGGAGGTTTCTCTGGAAACTTACACAGGTAAAGTGCTGGTGATTGCCAATACCGCTAGTAAGTGTGGACTTACCCCGCAATACGGGGAGTTGCAAAAGCTTTATGATGAATATAAGGATCGGGGCTTCGTAGTTTTAGGTTTCCCTTGCAACCAATTTGGTGGCCAGGAGCCAGGCAGCAGCGAGGAAGCGGCTGAATTTTGCCAATTGAATTACGGGGTTAATTTCCCGGTATTCGCCAAAGTGGATGTGAACGGACCGGATACAGCAGCTCTGTTTGAATATTTGAAGAAACAGCAGCCTGGCGAACAGGAAGATGGAACAATTCAGTGGAATTTTACAAAATTCATTGTGAATCGTGAGGGTGTGCCTGTGGCGCGTTTTGAGCCTAAGGAGTCACCGGAAGCGATGAGAGCTGCCATTGAGCAGTTGTTATAATAGCTTCGTCTATTTAAACTAATGTATGTTTAACAAGGTCTGGTTTCCGCCTGTCTCGGGGAAACGGACCTTTTTTTATTTCTACATACGCGTTTGCCTAATGATTGACGCATCTTGTGAGAGTCTATTTTAAGGGCATAAACAGGGGGTACATAGGGAAAACTGAATGGAGCTAAAAACAAGATTTCAGCAAACGACTGAGTTCAGCTATCCTTGTCTTTTAAAATGTGGACAAACTGTGAATAAAATAGAAAGCTATTGTAATGTGAAAAACATCACACTATAATGAGCGTATGAAGTGAAATAAATCACAAAGAATAACGAGTCGCTTAAGTGAAAGTATTCACAATTATTATACATTTTATGCCCACACACCAAGGAGGAATTCAACATGAAAGTAGCAGTTATCGGATGTACACACGCAGGTACGGCAGCCATTGTCAACACAGCTAAATGTTATCCAGATGCCGAAATTACGGTCTATGAGCGTAATGACAATATTTCATTTTTATCTTGTGGTATTGCACTGTACGTCGGTGGTGTCGTCAAAGATCCGCACGGATTGTTTTATTCTTCCCCAGATCAACTGGCTGACATGGGTGTAGTGACCAAGATGCTTCATGAAGTAACGAGTGTGGATACGATTGGCAAAACGCTGCATGCACGCAATCTCCAAACAGGTGAGGAATTTACCGACACATTTGATAAATTGATTGTAACTACCGGGTCGTGGCCAATTATTCCGAAGCTGGAAGGTATTGAACTTGATCATATTTTGCTCTGTAAAAACTATAATCATTCGAATGAAATCATTGAGAAAGCTCAGCACGTACAGAACATTACAGTCGTCGGAGCCGGATACATTGGGGTTGAATTGGTAGAAGCTTTCCAAATGAACGGCAAAAACGTAACGCTGATCGACAGTGCTGATCGTATATTGAATAAATATCTGGACCATGAGTATACAGACCGAATTGAAAATTCCCTGAGAGAACATGGCATTAAGCTGGTACTTGGCGAGACAGTAAGTCGTTTTGAGGGGACTAATGGTAAAGTGAGCAAGGTTGTGACCTCCAAAGGAGAATATGAAACAGAGCTTGTTATACTTTGTATCGGTTTCCGGCCTCAAACGGATCTGCTGAAAGGTCAGGTAGATATGTTGCCTAACGGTGCGATTATCGTAGACAATTATATGCAAAGTAGCTGCCCGGACGTGTTTGCAGCAGGCGACAGTTGTGCAATTCGATATAATCCGACTGGCAAAACAGCGTATATTCCGTTAGCGACCAATGCGGTTCGTATGGGTACGCTGGTGGCGCGCAATCTGGTACAGCCGACCATTGCCTACATGGGCACACAAGGAACTTCGGGTATCAAAATTTACGAAGATAATATTGCAGGAACAGGAATGACAGAAGCCGCAGCAATAGACGAGGGTATGACTGTAGAAGCTGTAACAATCGAGGACAGCTATCGTCCTGAGTTTATGCCTACCTCTGAAAAGGTGCTGCTGAAAGTTGTATATGAGCAGGGGACTCGAAGAATTGTCGGGGCCCAAATTATGTCGAAGGTGGATTTGACGCAATCCATTAACACACTGTCTGTAGCGATTCAAAATCATATGACCATTGACCAGTTGGCTTTTGTCGATTTCTTCTTCCAGCCGCACTATAACAAACCTTGGAATTTCCTGAACGCGGCAGGTTTGCAAGCATTGCCTACGATATCGGAACGAAATCCAGTTACTGTATAATTTAATTTGTCTGTGACATTGTTCATAAGTTTGTCAACAATCTGAAGCGTATAGATGAATCCTTATAGTACAATATAGAGAGCATAAGGATTAGGGGGAGAAGTAGATAATGGGTTTGTTTTATATCCTTTTTCTTGTAGTTGTCGCAGCCGTCGGTCTGGGCGGAGTTCTTTGGTTCTTGAGAGCCCTTGAAAAGGAAGAATATAATTAAATGTAAAGCGCATTAGTAGCGCAGTAGATGTAATCATACAGAAAAACAGTCCTTTTAGGAGGGCTGTTTTTTTTATATCCGACAAAGTGATTTTTTTCACAAACATAATCACTGATTTTAAATAAAATATGAAAGAAGAATATTTTAAAAGATATTAAAGGAGCGGGGGCAGATGGCAAGCTATAAACCGGGGCAAATCGCCGAGAAGACGGTGGAAACAGGAGTGGCCAAAGCGAACAACCCGTGGACTGTGGCGGTGGTATTGGGATTTTTGGCAGGTGCATTTATTGCACTCGGGTTTTTGCTGGATATACGTGTTATTGCAAGTGCACCTAAAGAGTGGGGAAGCATTGCTACCTTTATTGGAGCTGCGGTGTTCCCTGTAGGTCTGATATTAGTTTTGGTCGCTGGTGGCGAATTGCTGACTGGCAATATGATGGCAGTTCCTTTGGCGAGATGGGCAGGACGAATCAAGACAGGAACCATGCTTCGTAATTTGGCGATTATTACGCTCAGTAATTTTGCAGGTGCCATATTTGTTGCGTTTTTCTTTGGGCATGTTCTGGGCTTGACAGAAACAGGTCCTTATCTGGACAAAGTCGTGGATATGGCAGGACATAAGCTGGATGAAAGCTTTTTACAGTCTTTTATATCAGGTATAGGATGTAACTGGCTCGTAGCACTGGCTGTATGGCTGGCATACAGTACAGACTCCATTGGTGGCAAAATTATGGGGATTTGGTTCCCGACCATGGCCTTTGTTGCCATTGGATTTCAGCACGTTGTTGCCAATATGTTTCTCATTCCGGCAGCTATTTTTGCAGGTCATTTTTCGTGGGCAGCGTATGTTATGAATTTCATTCCGGTCTGGTTGGGGAATTTGGTAGGTGGTAGCCTGTTTGTGGCTGGAGCCTACTGGCTGGCCTATCTGAAGAAAACTCAAGCCAAGGTACATTCCATGAATGAATCTCAAACTACTTCTTCAGTTGCATCCAATCCGTTGAGTGACCATGCATAATTACATTGCTTTATGAAACAATGAACAAAGCAAATCCGCCATGACAGGCCCGGGGGAACGAAACCTGTCATGGCGGATTTTTTTGGGAGTGGTCCATGATTTGGCATGGAGGATGAGTGTGCTCTCGTCCATAATGCCTTGATCTCTTTTACCCTGAGTTCGTAAGAGTGAAACAGCATGATAAAAAATAATTATGATTTCTAAAATCCGTCCTGCTCTATGTAGCAGACGGATTTTTTTAATGTTTTGAGAGAGGCTGTGTGGTAAAATCCTTCTCTTGCCATAGAACAAAGCTGTAGATATGATAAGAACAGTGTAATTTTTGGAAACGGTAACGGAAAGGAGCATGAACACCATGGATCATCGCAATAGCGCGCCTCTTGAGGCCACACTTCAACATAACTTACAAAGAGGACAGCGGATGACGGAACAGCAAAACGGTATTTTTCCGGCTGTATGCCCGTTGGATTGCCCGGATACATGTGGGCTCCTGCTTCACAAGGAACATGGAAAGATAGTCAAGGTGACTGGTAATCCGGATCATCCCATTACCAAAGGGGCTATATGCAACAAAGTCCGCAATATGACCGAGCGGGTATATGATCCGGATCGGATTCTGTATCCGTTGAAGCGTGTAGGCGCCAAAGGGGAAGGGAA
>NZ_JCAJRU010000336.1:0-4123 GCF_059447605.1 Paenibacillus sp. N119s
CCATGATGGAGAGAAGACATAAGAGAAGGACCCGTGGAAAGCCCCAAAAGAAAAAAAGGTTTACCGCTCTATATATTTCATGTATTGTCTTGCTTTTGGTTGCAATGGGAGGCTATCTATTCCGCAAACAGCTGACGCTCGTGGCTTTTGACTGGTTTGTTTCACCGACGCTGGAAAGCAAGCTGGAGAAATCCTACCAGCCTCGTCAATCCGTGGAACAACATCCACAAGAGACCGTGGCTTACCAGAAGGAGCCTTTTTCGGTGTTGTTACTGGGAACGGATCAAAGGCCAAACGAAAAGGCACGTGGTCGGTCCGATACGGTGATATATGCTGCTGTACGGCCGGCAGAATCGCGTGTGCTTTTGGTGTCCATTCCAAGAGATACGTATGTACAGATTGCCGGACATGACTCCAATCGAGATGGCGAGGATGATTTTGATAAGTTGGGGCATGCTTATGCGTTCGGAGGAGAAGAAATGTCCATGGCTACCGTAGAGAAGCTGATGCAGCATAAGGTCGATTATTATGCTACGATCAATTTCCAGGGTATTCAGGATGCCGTGAATGCAGTGGGCGGAGTCGTACTTCCTATCGATCAGCCCATCGAAAATAAAAACCCGCTGCATATCAAGTTTCGTATTGAGGCGGGCAAGCCGCTTTATAATGGTGAAGAAGCCATGTATTATGTTAGGTATCGGGAAGATAGCGACTTCAACCGTACAAAACGTCAGCAGATTTTTTTGAACGCTATGGCGGATAGGCTGCTGAATATCGACGGAATCACCAAGATTCCAGAGCTGCTCGATATTATGGGGGCCAATTTTACAACGGATATGGAACCGGCCTTTATTACAGGGCTTGGCAAGCAAGCTATTTCACAAGGTAATCCACAAATTTCAAGTTTTACGATTACGGGGGAAGGGTTCAAGAAGAAGGGCCTGTACTATGACCGGGCTAATGAACAGGAACTTGAATATGCCAGACTTATAATTGCGAACTGGCTGGACTCTGATACAACCCCGCAGACGCTGAGGCTACCCAACAAGCAGGACATTCAGTGAGTAATCAATGGATTTATATTTGATTTTGAGGGGGATTCGTTTCTCATGAATATCGCTTTTTTCTTGCTTCCCAAACAGGAGGTTGCTTGTGTAACGGCGGATGCTACTTTACGGCAAACTTTGGAACGAATGGAGTATCACCGCTTTACTGCGGTTCCTATTTTAGATAAGGAAGGTAGATATAAGGGTACAGTTACAGAGGGTGACCTCTTATGGCATATGAAGGAGTCTGAGGGGAAAATCACCTTTGAAAACGCTTCTAAGTTTATGCTCAAGGACGTCCCACTGCGGGTTTCGATGAAACCCGTATCCATTGATGCAAATATGGAGGATCTGATTAATTTGGCGAAGGTACAAAACTTTGTGCCTGTTGTGGATGATATGGAACGGTTTATCGGTATTGTGCGTCGCAGCCAAATCATTGAGTATTGTGAAAAGTTTGTGTCCAAGGAATCGCTTAATACTTCATCTTAAGATCGGCGTATGGCTGCGAATAGCGTGGCTTGCAGGAGCAGAATGCAGCAGCAAAGCTGCACTGAAGCCTGCTGTTATTCTATAGGGTAACGATGTCGGCAGAGGCTTATAATAAGCAGCAAAGCTGCTCTGAAAATAACTATTTACCCTATGGGGTAACAGTTATTTTCAGAATAGGATATGCTATAATGGAGAATAAAGCTTTTTCAGAGGGGTGTGACTCTTCATCATATGCCTAAAGAAATGGATGTAGTTAAACGAGCCAAGGTTATTGAATGGCTTAAAACAGAGGTGCTTGACCAAGTCTCCCGTCTGTTTAAGGCGATGTGGGAAGGCAGTACAGTCCGTATTGGTGATTGTTTGGCCAGCCTGGTGATGAGCAGTTATATTCTGGGAAGGCGTCTTGGAGTGTCTTACCGTGAATTGGATGATCTACTCATCGACAAGCTAAGAAAGCACAGAAAAGAAGGACACCAGCTGGAGGATTGGTATCAGGACATATCCGCACTGGAAGAACATATGCGTAAGAGGTGAAAACGTTGAAATTCCGCTTGGCCACTGTAGCATGGAGCGTTATTTATTTGCTGCTGCTGCTGACTTTATTGACACCATTTAGAATCATTGCTGTATTTTTCCTGATTGTGCCTGGCGCTGTATTGTTTTCATCGCTGCCTTTCAAAGGATTTCTAGCTCACGTCATACCAGTGCTTTTAATTATAGCGCTACTCGATGTGTATTCGCTGCTTCCTGCGATTTACTTTCTAGTTCCCTCTATATTAATGGGACGGGTATATAAAAAGGGAGGATCTGCTTTTCAGGCGTTGATGACCGGAACGGGTATTATTTTAGCCGAGTTGTTGTTTGTACTGTTTATCGCTACGTATTCCTACGGGTTTGACCTGTCCCAGTCGCTTCGTGATCAGGCTGAGCTATCGGCCAGTATTGTACAGCAGATTTTGGGGGCGAATCCGATGTTTGCGAATATGAACTGGACAGCGGGAGATACGCAGAAACTCGGTACAATGCTGATTGGTAAGGTACCATATGTGATGATCGTCAGCTCGTTCATACTGGCAGTAATCACACATGCTTTGGCACGTCCGGCATTGAGCAGTCTCGGTGTGCCAGTACGTAAAATGAAGCCTGCTCGCGAGTGGATGCTACCGCGCACGCTGATCTGGTACTATCTGCTGGCAATTGTAATTGGATGGATAGCGGATTCTTCCGATAGCAGCTGGATTCAAACGGTCTCCATTAGTATGCTGCCGCTGATCCATGCATGTTTTATTATCCAGACAATTGGTTTTGTATACTTCTGGACGCATAGCCGTAAAAAGAGCCCGGTGATTGCGTTGCTGCTGTCGCTCGTTGTTCTGGTGTTCCAGCCGCTCCGCATTATAGGTATTATTGATTTGGCCTTTCCGCTGCGCGAAGCTATTACAAGATCAAAGAAATAGGGTGAATAGTCATGCCTAAATTTCTACAAAAACGCTGGCACGGCTATCAGACGGTCTGGGCGTTTTTACTGCTGCTGGTGCTTGTCATATGTATTTCCATGTACAACTGGGAACTGGGTGTGATAGGACTGCTGCTATCCTTCTTGCTCGGCGGACTGATGCTGAAGACGGAGCTGGACTTCCGTCGGGAACTGAATCAATATATCAGCGGCCTTTCCTTCCGAATCAAGCGGGTGGAAGGGGAAGCGATTAGTACACTGCCGTTCGGTATCATTTTATACAGTGAAAATCGAACGGTAGAATGGCACAATCGCTTTGCCAGTGAGATGTTCGAGGAGCAATCGTTGATTGGTGAGCCCCTTCAGGATTTGTTTCCTCAACTCGCCAATGCTCTAAGCACTAAGAAGGAAACGAAAGAGCCTGCTCGTGAACTAAAGGTGGAATTACAGCATGATGAGCGTTATTATCAGTTTCTAATCGTGCCCGATGAGCGTCTGATATATTTGTATGAAGTAACAGAACTCGCGGTACTGCGCAAGCAGTATGAGAACGAGCGCTTGGCGCTTGGCATCGTCATGCTCGATAATATGGACGAGGCTGCTCAGGGAATGGACGATCAGCAGCGCACTGCGCTCATAGCGAAGGTTTCCAGCGAGATTACGTCCTGGGCCAATCAGTACAATATTTATTTGCGCCGGTTGTCATCCGAGCGTTATCTTATTATGCTGAATCATAAAGCACTCCAAGAGCTGGAGCAGAGCCGATTTGTCATTCTGGATACGGTAAGGGAAATGACGGCGGATTTGAAAGTACCCATGACATTGAGCATTGGTTTGTCTTTCGGCGCAGAGAGTATCAAGGAGCTGGGCGAGCTGGCCCAATCCAGTTTGGATATGGCGCTTGGACGTGGGGGAGATCAGGCAGCAGTGAAAGCGGGGCAGCGCCTGTCCTTTTACGGAGGCAAGTCCAATGCTGTCGAGAAGCGTACCAGGGTGCGGGCCCGAGTCATTGCACATGCGCTGCGTGATCTGATGCAGGAGAGCGACCGCGTGCTGATCATGGGACACAAAATACCGGACATGGACGCATTAGGAGCGGCTATCGGCGTGTGGAAGGCAGCGGCGCTTT
>NZ_JCAJRU010000337.1:0-4093 GCF_059447605.1 Paenibacillus sp. N119s
AGATATATTGGGCAGTCTCCATTCTATAGGCAGTCACGGTTGGACAACTGGATTTATAAATTTGTTTTTATAATGGGGAAATTATAGAAGACGGAAGGGAAAAATATTGAAACTTTTTTCCATATAGAAGCGTCAAATAAATCAAAGGTACAACGGAATGCTAGATAAAAACCCATCGAATGCATGTTCCTTTTTGGAAATATATAGTATAATTGAAACGTGCAACCGATAGAGCTGGCAAGGGCGGTCGGCTAACTCTCCCGAGGAGGGGGGTGAAGCCTGTGACAGTGTTTGAGGCGCTCAGTTTAATGCTGACGTTCGGGGCGTTAATCGTCACACTGTTAGAGTCTAACAAACGAAAATAGACCGCCCCCGCAAGGAAGGGTCTATTTTCGGCCTGATTGTTCCAAAACCGTCCGCTCTTGGAGCGTTGGTTGCGCGGGGCTGGCTGGCACCAGCCCTTTTTCCATGTATATCTTACCACGATGATTTTTAGACCTCAACTATGTAAGGTTACAAGTTGTGTGCTTTTTTGCGCCCCGTGATCGACGGGGTATGCTATAATAGGCGATAGTAGAATAGATTACTGAATTTGTCAGGAGCGTTTTAAATATGGATGTAAGCATACTGGTCGTCAACTATAATACGTGTCGATTGACGCTGGATTGTTTGCAGTCAGTGTATGCGTCAAAGACGCAGTATCGATATGAAGTGATTGTTATTGATAATCACTCCAGTGACGGGTCTGTTGAGGCTATTCGTGCTGCATACCCGGAGATTACATTGATAGCCAATAAAGATAATACAGGTTTCGCCAAGGCGAACAACCAGGGCATGGAAGTAGCTAACGGGCGTTATGTGTTGCTGCTGAACTCCGATACGTTGGTGCAGCCGGATACGCTGGATACAATGATTCAGTTTATGGATACGCACCCGAAGATAGGGGCATCGGGCTGTAAGGTCATCCTGCCGGATGGCTCGCTAGACAAAGCTTGTAAGCGAGGGTTTCCAACGCCGTCGGCGTCTTTTTACTATGCTTTCGGCTGGTCGAAACGTTACCCGGATAACCCGAAGTACAACCAATATCAGCTTGGGCATCTAAGCCCTGATGATGAGTATCCTGTAGATGTACTGGTTGGTGCTTTTATGCTGGTGCGTAAGGAGACGATTGACCAGGTCGGCGGATTGGACGAAACTTTTTTTATGTATGGTGAGGATATTGACTGGTGTTACCGGATTAAACAAGCCGGTTGGGGCATTTACTACTACCCGCGCACATATATTATTCATATCAAAGGGGGCAGTGCTCGCCGTCGTCCTTTGAAAATTATTTATGAGTTTCATAGAGCGATGTGGGTATTCCATCGTAAGCATTATAAACAGCAATACAGCTGGATCACCAATATGGCCGTATATGCGGGAATTACGGTGAAGTTTGGAATGGCTTTTCTGAAAAATAAGTTGTCTGCACCGGTTAAGCCGGACAGCGGGGAACAATCTCGTACTGAGGTGAAAGCATGATACGCAGAAATCAGCGTTTTTTAACCCAATTATATATTGTGGCGGATTTCGCTGTCATTCAGTTATCCTTTCTGATCGCTTGGTTTTTTAAATTTGAGAGTGAATGGATTACTTATAAAGAGCCGCTTCCTATTCAAGTATATGGTGGCTGGAGTTTAATATACGGTCTGATTGCCGTAGTGCTGGGGATGTTGTTCTCACTCTATTCGCCAAAGCGCAAAAAGAGGTTTGCAGACGATGTGTTTCGCGTTACCCAGATTCACATTGTCGGTCTGTTTGTACTGTTGAGTGTGATGTTCTTCGTAAAACAGATCGACATCTCGCGTTCCTACCTAGCGATCTATATGGCTGGTAATGTGCTGATTATTTTGTTTTATCGATATTTTTTGAAGCAAATTCTTAAACTCCTCCGTCAAAAAGGATACAATAAGCAATTCATGCTCATTCTTGGAGCAGGTTCTTTGGGGCAACGATTTTATCATAATCTAAGACAGTATCCTGATTTAGGCTATGAAGTAGTGGGATTTCTGGATGATAAACGGCATTGGAACAAAGAGGAAGAAGCTCATTATTGCCCGATTCTTGGCGGATTAGATCAATTGGAGCCAACGCTGTCACGCCTGATGATTGATGAAGTCATTCTGGCGTTGCCGCTGGATGCGCATGATAAATACCCCAAGATTATCAACATGTGTGAAAAGGCTGGGGTGCGCACGCTTATTATTCCCGATTTCTTTGATTATTTGCCGGCACGACCTTACTTTGACAACTTTGCAGGTATGCCGATGATCAATGTACGGGATATTCCACTAGATGTAGCAGGGAATCGATTGTTTAAGCGTCTATTCGATATTTTATTTTCTTTATTCGCCATTATTCTGACCTCTCCGATTATGCTGGCTGTGGCGATTGGTGTAAAGGTTACGTCGAAAGGACCTATTATTTTCAAGCAAGAGCGGGTAGGCTTGAACCGTCGCACCTTCCGGATGTATAAATTTCGTTCGATGAAGGTGCTGCCTCCTGGAACAGAAGATACGGGATGGACGACTGCTAATGACCCAAGACGCACACGTTTTGGCACTTTTATCCGTAAAACGAGTCTCGATGAGCTGCCACAGTTTTTCAACGTACTGCTGGGTGATATGAGTGTCGTTGGCCCACGTCCGGAACGACCCTATTATGTAGAGCAATTCCGCGAGGAAATTCCAAAATATATGGTGAAGCATCATGTTCGTCCCGGAATTACAGGCTGGGCACAGAGCAATGGTTTGCGCGGAGATACATCGATTGAGGAACGGATTAAGCATGACATCTTCTATATTGAGAACTGGTCGCTCTTATTCGATATCAAAATTATTTTTCGTACGATTCGCAATGGTTTCAAAAATGCATATTAATCCAGAGTCACCCTTCGGTTTAGCCGGAGGGTGTTTTTGTGTCTATATAGCTGATTTTTTAGTTCAGCTGATATAGAAGTGTTTTGAGTAGATGTATGTAGGGTATTGACCTGTACGAAAAGGATGTGACACCCTATGAAACGATGGATTGCTGCGGTCATTCTTTTAATGTTAATCGGCACTTTTTTACTGGCTTACAAAGTACAATCTACGGAAGAACATATTGGCTTTACCACACACCGCGTGATTTCGCATGCCATGGGAGCCGTTGACGGTTTGGTCTATACCAATGCGCGTGAAGCGTTTGTGGAAAATTATAAAAAAGGCAGCCGCATATTCGAGGTCGACCTGATGTTTACGTCGGATGGACATTTGGTGGCACGCCATGAATGGACGAAATCCTTTACAAAACAAATGCAACAGGAATACGCCGTTGGTACAAAGCAGAGCGGAAAACCTTGGAGCTACCATCAATTTAAAAACACCCTCATACACGGTTCCTATACTCCATTAGATTGGAAGGATGTATTGGATTTATTGGAAAATTACCCGGATGCCTATATTGTGACTGATACAAAAGAGCAGGACCCTGCCCAAATCAAGCAGTTGTTTGCACAACTGACCCGTCAGGCCCAAGAGAAAAATCCCGAGCTTTTGTCTCGTATTGTCCCTCAAATTTATAATGAAGAAATGCTGCAAACGCTGCGAAATATCTATCCTTATACATCCATTATTTATACACTCTATGCTACAGAAGATCCGGATGATGAGATTATTCGATTTGTCCAACACAATGATATCACGGCAGTGACTTTACCGGAAAATCGGGTGCGTGGTGACTTGGTAGAACGTTTGCGTCAGGCAGGAGCAGTGTGCTACGTAAATACGATTAATGAGTTGAAGGATGCTACTGAGTACGAGCAGATGGGTGTGCAAGGCTTTTATACGGACGTTTTAACGGAAAAGGAGCTTCGTAAACGCAGTTGGGTGTATGCGCTGAGACCATGAGCTGTCTGAACGCGGTGTTCCCATCAAATACGAACATTGACACCTTTTAGCCACTGTCATAGACTTAGCATAGAACGCTTTTGGATATTGGAATTCGGCTCGTCTGGATGATGACAAAAGCAATGGATGCTGGAGGAATGTGTGTTGGCAGATTCAATTCAATCTTG
>NZ_JCAJRU010000338.1:0-4060 GCF_059447605.1 Paenibacillus sp. N119s
ATAAAATATCTCATGTTTGATTTTGCGAACAAAATCAGTTTACTCACTCGTTGTTCAGTTTTCAAAGATCAAACTTTTTCTTCACCGCATTTTTCAGCAGCTATAAGATCATATCATGTTCGTTCCAAAAATGCAAGGGTTATTTTTTTTCTCCTTTTTACGAAGATCATTTCGCCCTATTTATTATCTTCTGAAACGGCTGTTTTGTTGTCAGCTCAAATAATATATCATTTTGAACTACAAATTACAACTTGTAATAAATTACAATTCCCATGATGCTCGTTCCTTTTATTTGCTTATGGTCAGAACTTACAATTAGACGGAGTTTTTTTAGCCCCCGCCTAATGATACTCATCATTCTATAGTCTACAAATCTCATGGGCACATTGACCATACGAAGGACAACAGCACATGCCACGCAACACTTTGAGGTCATGAATAACGATTTTTCCGTCTCTCGTATCCAGAGTTCCCTGCTCTTTTAACGAGCTTAGCATCCGGTTCACACTTTCGCGCGTTGCTCCAATCATCTCACCTAGTTCGGAGTGACTTAGCTTCATATTTAGTAAAATGCCATCTTTCACAGCAACACCACATGTATTACTTGCACGGATCAATGTAGACGCTAGTGCCCCTGTTTTGCCATACAATAGTAAGTCTCGAAACCGTGATTGCATAATCCGTTGTTTCATCGCCATCCACTGTATGAACTGAAGTGCCATCTCTCCATTTTTAGACAGGAGAGATTCCAGATCCTTAACAAACACGACACCTAACTCACACACATCGGCTGTTTCTGCAGTGCAACTATACTCTTCTCCATCTATCCCACTAAACTCCCCGATCAAATCGCCTTGATGCTGAATAGTTAGAATCAATTCTTTGCCATCTTCTGTCGATTTACGGAGTTTAACATGACCTGAATGTATATAATAAAGCTGCTCCGCATCATCACCCTCCCTGAAAAGCATAACGCCTGCCTTTACCTTCTTCCAGGACATGATATCTTTTAACAGCTCAAAATACTCTTCTGTCAGAAAAAGTTGAACTCCCGTGCGCTGTGCTTCGTCCCCAAACCGTTCCATACAAGTGGCTTGCATATTAGCGTCCTCCTCGTGTTTACCTGATATCCTTATCATAATATTTTGATGGTTGGGTTGTTATCGGGAGAACACCTGATTTTGCACCTCCCTACTCCCTGATTTGCAGTGATAAATATCACTTCCAAGATTATCTAACTGCCTATTTTATCGCTCCTTCCCTTATAAATTACCCACTCTAATGAAAAGTCAGTGTTTCCTGAACCTATAGATCAGGGGGTTCCCTGAATTACTTTTATACCTGTCGGAATTACAATAAATTAGAGCTACAGTTTGGTTAAGAAAAAGGATGTGTCTTCTATGCTGCAAATAACGGATGAAATGCGAAAAGAACTGAACCAGTTGCGAAATCATATTCATGGGGATCTCACTGCCCTTGCATTTATGTCCAAGTCAGGGGGTAAGTTACATTGGTATTATGCCTCCGGCAGTCGAAACAACCGCTATCGCCTTATCTCTTTTAAAGTCGGGCATGGGATTGCCGGGATGGCTGTTCGTCTGGGACGTACTGTGACCGTTAGCGCTTTAATATCAGGTAGTATACGTTTACGCCAAGAGTGTGCGCTTATGCTGGCCGAACAGTTACATTCTGCAGTAGCCATTCCCTTTTCCAGTACGGGAGACTTGCCCAATGGTGTGCTACTTCTTGGTAACCGTGAAGTGAGAACATTCAGCGATTCTGATGTAGCCCAAGCGACTCAAGTCGCTCATCGCCTTGGCCAGCTATGCGCCCTCCCTCTCACTCCATAAATTGATAATTGAATATAAAATAGGTCCATATGAACGGATCATCTAACGATCTCTGTTGATTGAAATCCCTAAAATTTGCTATGATTATGACAAAACGCACGGTTTTTTACCGTTCGAGGGGATGACTAATTGATTCGTATACTTGTAGTGGATGATCATGTTGTCGTACGTTCTGGCCTCATGGCCCTATTGGACGGCAAAAACGGTATTAAGGTAGTAGGAGATGCAGCAGACGGGGATGAGGCGATCCGCAAAGCAGTGGAACTACAACCTAATGTTGTGCTCATGGATTTTAGTATGCCACCTGGCAAAGATGGCCTCACCGCAACCACTGAGTTAAAAAAACAGTTGCCAGGTACAGAAGTGCTTATTTTAACAATGCATGACGACGAAGAATATTTGTTCCGAGCCATTCAAGCCGGAGCATCTGGATATATTTTAAAAAGTGCGCCTCACGAGGAATTACTCGCTGCCATCCAGTCTGTGGCCGAAGGTAGTGCCTATCTGTACCCCAATGCAACCAAACGCCTGATGAGTGAATATTTGGACAAAATCAAACAAGAGGGCATAGCCGGACCGTATGAATCTCTGTCTGAGCGGGAAAAGGAGATTCTATCATGGGTAGCTAAAGGATATGCCAACAAGGAAATTGCTGAACATCTGGTGATTAGCGTCAAAACCGTAGAGTCCCATAAAAGCAACCTTATGGAGAAGCTTAACCTGAAGACACGACCTGAGTTGGTCAAATTTGCACTGAAAAAGGGGCTGCTCCATTATGAATGAACCTTCTAACCCTCTACTGTTGCCTGACTTTGAGGAATCTACCGATAAACTGCTGGGTGATTTGGAAAATCACGTACTAGATTCCCCTTTTCTTCATGAACTGCGTAATTCACTCCACCAGCTATCCAATCTCAAATTTGCTTTAGATACCTCTTCCATCGTTGCTCTGACCGATCATCGAGGCATTATTCAGTACGTAAACGATAAGTTCTGTGAAATTTCGCAATATACTCGTGAAGAATTGATCGGGCAGGATCATCGTCTCATTAATTCGGGCTATCATACCCCCGCCTTTATGAAAAACCTGTGGACTACAATCCGTTCAGGTAAGGTATGGCAGGGAGAAATACGGAATCGTGCTAAAGATAACAGCTACTACTGGGTGAACACTACGATCGTTCCATTTATGGACGACGAAGGTAAACCCTATCAGTACTTAGCGATCCGCAATGAAGTAACTAAATTAAAAAAAGTAGAAGCAGAGCTTCAAACCATGATGACGCAAGTCATGCAAATACAGGAGGAAGAGCGTAAACGTTTTTCAAGAGAACTTCATGATGGGATTGGGCAAAGCCTGTTTTCACTTATTATTCAACTAGATAGCCAACTAGCCGAACAGCCCAGTGATACTTTGGAAAATCTGCGCACACAGGTAACCGACATCATCAAAGATGTTCGTGGTCTAGCATGGGAACTCCGTCCCTCCGTTCTGGATGATTTAGGCGTAGTCCCAGCCTTACGAACCTATATTGAAAACTTCTGCTCTCATTATGGAATCGAAGTGCATTTTCAATGTACTTTACGTAAACGCCTTGATATCCGAAAGGAGATAGCAATCTATAGAATTGTACAGGAAGCACTAACGAATGTGGCCAAGTACGCAGATGTAGCAGAAGCATACGTTGATGTAGAGGATCAAGACGAAATAATAAAAGTAATTATTCGGGATGAGGGTATCGGCTTCTCTGGAGAATCCAAAGGAGAGGGAGTTGGATTGTTCAGCATGGAAGAACGAGCTAGAGGAGTGGGCGGCTTCATGAGCATGACCTCTGCACCAAATCAGGGAACCTCCATCCAACTAACCATTCCAGTGTAAAATCTGTATACTAAATCAGTTATCGGTGTATCTCTCTTCCCCTGCAGGAACAGGAGAGATACACCGATGGCAAGTACTAACGATAGCACTCACTTTGTGGAATCTATGGAATATAAATGCACAAAAAAAGAGAGAGCCTGTCTGGGACAGAGCTCTCTTTATTTATAAGGTGTCACCACTGAGGCAACAAGAATCCGCTATAGCAAAAAGCGGGTGATGGGAATCGAACCCACGCTACCAGCTTGGAAGGCTGGAGTTCTACCATTGAACTACACCCGCAAATCAGTATCGGGATGACACGATTTGAACATGCGACCCCCTGGTCCCAAAC
>NZ_JCAJRU010000339.1:0-4027 GCF_059447605.1 Paenibacillus sp. N119s
CGTGAACTGGCCCGGCAGCGTGTGCACTGAGGGCAGCATATGCTTGCCCTCGCCAGCCTGAAGCCGGGTGAGCGTTTCCGCCAGTGGATCGCCAAGCAGTACGGTGACCAAAACTATTCCGTCCGGCACATCTGCAATAAACGAAGCGTTCAGTGGAATACAAAAGCTGTTTCGCAGCCGTATACGTGCATCCTTGGCTGAATTCTGCCTTTGTCGCCCATACACATGTTCCGTAGTTTCGAAGCCATAGCCCTGTTCAGCTGTATAAATACAATCCGGGGGCACGGCCTTGTAGCCATCCGCAGGCTCCCCCGGACCAAAGTCAAACTTCCACATTTTACTCACTCCTCAGCCAACACCCAAAAAAACTCAACATTCAATCGTATGCATATTCAGGTGCAGCCTATTTCTATGCACAAGCTTAATATCGTCGCGCTATGCATTTTCTGGTCTTAGCCCTTCAAACCACTCGTACTCATTCCTTCTACGATTTGTTTTTGGAAAGCGAAGAATACAGCGATTACAGGCAGCAGGCTTAAGATCGACATCGCGAACATTCCGCCCCAGTTGGAGGCTGACTCACTGTCGAGGAACATTTTGAGTGCAATCGATACGGTATATTTTTCTGGCGAGTTCAGATATAGCACCGGGCCTAACAGATCCTCCCACTTCCAGTAGAAAGAGAAGATGGCCGCCGTAGCCAGTGAGGATTTGAGCAAGGGTAAAATAATCCGAAAATACAATCGGAATTTACCACATCCATCAATGGTCGCCGCTTCATCCAGCTCAGCCGGAATTGTCCGTATAAACTGCACCATCAGGAAGATAAAGAACGGCATCCCGAAAAAGGATGGCACCACCAACGGCAGGATCGTATTGATCCAACCAAGCTTAGTAAAAATGATATACTGCGGCACCAGCACCACATCGCCCGGCAGCATCAGCGTCACCATCATCAGCGCAAACCACAAGTTACGCCCTTTGAATTTCAAGCGTGCGAAGCCAAATGCGATCAATGAGGAAGAAAGCACGGCGCCAATCGTGGAAATCACTACGATCGTGAGCGAATTTAGAATATATGTGCCGAAGTTATAACCCGTTGTGCCTTTCCAGCCTGTTACATAGTTTTGCCAAATCCATTCTGTAGGGAACAGCGAGGAGGCCGTGACGAAGATCGTCCGACTTTCTTTGAATGAGCTGAACAGCATCCAGAACACGGGGTACAGCATCAGGAGCGCCAGTGCAGCAACCAGAATGTGATAAATTGGCCATTTGAACGTTTTCCATGCCATGGGTATCAGCGCCCCTTTTCCGTTTCATAAAACACCCAGAATTTGGATGTTATAAATAAAATCGCTGTCAGTATCGCAATCATAATGAGCATGACCCAAGCCATTGCCGCCGCATATCCCATATTGCTGAACATAAACGCCTGCCGGAACAGATACAGTGAATGCAGCATCGTTCCATCCATTGGGCCTCCCTCACCCTTGGAGATGACATAGGCCGGAACAAAGGTCATAAACGCACTGATCGTCTGCATAATCAAGTTAAATAAGATGATCGGGCTTAGCAGCGGCAGCGTAATACTGAAAAATTTTCGTACTGGTGTAGCGCCGTCCACACTGGACGCTTCGTACATTTCATGCGGAATGTTTTTCAGCCCTGCCAGAAAAATAAGCATGGATGAACCAAATTGCCATACAGACAAGGTAATTAGCATCATTAGCGAAGCATTCGGATCACCAAACCATTTCACCGGGGTTGCCCCCAAGGCTGAAAGCAAGCTGTTAACAATGCCCTCATTACTGAAAATGTTGCGCCACATGATGGACACTGCCACGCTCCCCCCGATAATAGAAGGCAGATAGTACATCGTCCGATAGGTGCCCACCATGCGTGACTTGGTATTCAAAATCATCGCCACAAACAAGGCGAAGATCAGCCGCAATGGTACACCGACCAATACATACGTAAACGTGACCCGGATCGAATTCCAGTATTTCGGGTCGCCTGTGAACATTTTTTCGAAGTTACCCAGACCAATCCATTTGGGCGGGGTGAACAGATTGTAGCTGGTAAAGGACAGATACAGCGAAATAAACATTGGAATTAACGTAAATGCCAGAAAGCCCACAATAAACGGGCTGATAAACGCATATCCGGTCATATTGGCTTTCAAGCTCTGATGATTTCGCAAGCTCATCAAGCCTCCCTTCTCTTGCATTTTAAAATTGGTGAATTCGAATGTATCCACTAATCGTTGTTATATGAATTATATTGTGATATCTACAAAGGTTGCTTCTGCGATGGGCTCGTCGGATCAACCGTGCGCAAACATGCTTTGTACTACGCACGGTTAACCCAACGAAACAATCCTTCAACCCTAGGCTTAATCGTTGTCAGATATCAAAAGCCCTCGTTGCATTGTTACTGCTTGTTATTCGCAAGGATGGTATTCGCATCAGCCCGGAATTTGACCGCTGCGTCTTCAGGTGTCATCTGTCCGAAATTGACCTGCTCAATATAATCGGTCAGAGTAGCGATCACTTCCGGCGATCCAACCGGTGGCGGCGGGCTCATGGGAGAAGCTTTTGGCTCCATGGAAGCCACAAATTCAAACACCTGCTTCGTTGCCTCGCTCAATTCCGGCGCTACAGCTTCCTTGATTTTGGCAGAAATCGGTACGCCGCGTTCGCCTTTAATCAATTTATTCGCTTCTATATCGTTCATCCAGAAATCAATAAACTTGGCGGCCTCATCCTTCACCTGTGAACGGGAAGCCACCGCCCAGTACATGGTAGGCTGCATATACACGCCTTTTTCCATATTCGGTCCAAACATTGGAGCAAGTGCCATGGGACGATTCACGACCTGCTGTAAGCCCACATACTGATTGGACCACTGCCAAATGCCGATGCCCGTTCCTTTTACGATATCCGATTCCTCAAGAATACCCTTGGTTTGGTTCATGACTTCAGGAGTTGGTGTCGCTCCCTTCTTAATCAGCTCAGCCAAACCACCGAAGAAATCAATAAACAGCTTATCGTCGTCATACCCCAATCCTGTTCCTTCGGTATTGTAGAGAGATTTGCCATGTGTCCGCAAATAGTAGTGGAAGAAAATATCCGCAGTCATGGAGCTGTCAAAATAGATTTTATTGGAGGCTGCCTTCAAAGCCAGCTCCTTATATTGATCCCATGTCCAGTTGTCAGGAATTTTGTCTATGCCCGCTTTTTTGAGCAAGGCCGGATCATACTGGAAGCCCAGCACATTGACACCTGTTGGGATACCATATTGTTTTCCAGCAATGATCCCGGTTTTGAGTACATTTTCGTTCACATCAGCAACTTGGATTTTCTGATTCAAGTAAGGCGCCATATCTTCCAGCTGGCCGTTCTTCGCATATTGGCTAATATACGAAATATCCATCTGCACGATATCCGGCAGTTGATTGGCCGCCGCCTGCGGTGCGAGCTTCTTCCAATAGTCATCGAAAGAGGCATATTCCACATCAATCGTTACATTCGGTTTTTTTTGCTTATACAAATCGATAACCTTTTGCGTATATTCGTGGCGCGTATCCGATCCCCACCAAGCGATTCGCACCTTTACTTTCCCGTCTGCACTTGTGCCCGAATTGCCTCCGCCGTCCGCTCCACTACATGCCGTCGTCAACACGAGCAGCATTGCTATGATCAGAAACCATCCCTTTTTGCCCACCTATCTCTCCCCTTTTCGCTGTTCTAGAAAGGAGCCCTATGACAAATAACAATGTACTTACGCTTGTTTGATAGCGTTTACATTTGCTCCTGTCGTTATTTTCCCAAAAGCAGAGAAACATTGGAATACACAAATCAGATTTCAAAGGTTTAAAAAACAGAGGGACTCAGCAGCTCATCCCCGTTCGTGTGATTTAATGTACTCGGAGGGGGTCATACCTGCCCATTTTTTGAATACCTGGCTAAAATATTGCGCGTTCCCGCCGAAGCCGAACCATTCCGCCAGCTCAAACACCTTTACGTCT
>NZ_JCAJRU010000340.1:0-3973 GCF_059447605.1 Paenibacillus sp. N119s
CTGTACTGTGTCCGAAATTGTCTCCATAGCCATGGCTCGCAATAATATCCCGGGTCAACGCATCCGCTTCACGGCCTGTCATTCCCGGCTTAATATGTTCGAGTGCGTGAAGCTGCGCCTTGAGTACAATATCATAGATCTCGCGCAACTGAGGCGCCAAATCCCCTTCTGTAGCTACAGTACGTGTCAAATCGGAGCAGTAGCCATCCAGCAACGCACCAAAGTCAAACGTAATCAGCTCACCTGCTTGTACTAACTTAGCACTGGCTACTCCATGAGGCAATGCCGAACGAACTCCGGATGCCACAATCGTGTCAAATGAAGAAGAAGTAGCTCCTTGCTTGCGCATGAAGAATTCCATTTCCAGATCCAGCTCACGCTCGCTGACTCCTGGTTTGATGTAAGGTAAAATGTGTGCAAATGTAGCATCTGCCAAATCTGCTGCGCGTTGCATCACTTCAAGCTCTTCCGCATCCTTGTACACTCGCAGTTTTTCCACAATGCCCGATACTGGAACCAGCGTAATAGGTGACAAATCTTCGCTGTAAGCTTTATGTGTCGCAACAGTTACATCATCCTGCTCAAAGCCTGTTTCGCCAATCTGATGGGAAGACAGCAATTCTTTTACTGTTTCCATGACCTGCGCAGCGTGCTGCACTACCGTGAAGCCTTGGGCTTGCTCGGTCGCTTGCGTCATATAGCGAAAGTCGGTCAGCAAATAGCTATGGGATTCTGTAATCAGCACATAACCCGCCGAACCTGTGAAGCCTGTCAAATATCGACGATTGACAGGGCTAGTAATCAGCATAGCTCGCAGATTATGCTCGCCCAGCGCCTGCCGCAACTTTAGCACCCGGTCATTCTTCATCTTCATTCCGCTCCCCTCTGTCAAATAACCAAATGCTATTTTAACACAGGGGATGGGCGCTTGAGAAGTTTTTGTTACTTTCAGTCCCCAGCTTTCTCAGGCTCGCGCATTCTTTCATCCGTATACTCGACAGCAACGGTATATCCGATAAATAGTCCCCACAGTAAAAACACACAAATTTCTGTGTAGATGGAATTCCATGTTAACCGATTCGGAGGGTTCATCATCCCTAATTTAGGGCCTGTTAATACAAATAAAACAACCCACCAAATCAGACCGTATATAATGCCGGGTATAGGGCCATTAAAGCTGCGTAAAATCAGAGTGTACACCAATGACGCTACCACGGACAATGCAATAAAAAACAGCAGTCCTACCAGATGCCCTGCCATGGTGTTCATAAACGAGTGCTTGAAAAACGGCTCTGCCAGAAAGCCAGGCGCTACTACTGTAAAGTGCAGCGAATAAAATAGCCAGCGAATCAATCCCCAGAGCAAACCTGCAAAAAAGCCCAGCTCAAGTGCAAAGGGAATGAGCGGTGTATGTATTTTGCCCGACTGTCGTCTACCTCTTCCGCTGTTGTCATTATGATTACGCTCATCACGGTGATCCCTAGATTCATGAGACTGTTCCTGATCATGACCTACTTTGGGTATAGAGTAAGTTCCGCTCATATGGCTTTAATCTCCTTTCAAAATGCATAAATTTCTCTCATGCTACGGACTCCTTTATTTTTGAGGAAAAGCATGTACTTCCACCGAATTTTGATGTCTATTTGTTTTGATAGGTAGTATGCTCCAATGAAGGTCAGTTTAACAATGAAGTTTAAGAGTGGATTTTATAATCTTTTCATTGACAAAAATGCACCTGTCTCATAATACAATTATGAAAATGATAATCATTATCATTTTATAATACATATATACAGGAGAACGCAGTCTATGAAAAAGGGATTCATCGGATTCTTATTGTTACTGGCTTTTACACTCACACTGACAGGTTGCGGTGCACCTGACAACTCAGCTAATAAAGGTCAGGGCGCTACGGTCGGCAGCAAATCGACTGAAGCCGCGACCGGTCCTCTGACAGTAAAGCATAATCGTGGTGAGATCACGCTTGACAAACCCGCGCAGCGTGTCGTAGTGCTGGAATGGACATTTACGGAGGATTTGATTGCATTGGGCGTTCAGCCGGTTGGTAATGCAGATAACGCCAACTATAAGGTGTATGTAACTCCAGAGGCTGCTCTGGACAGTAGTGTGGTCGATGTCGGTACACGCAACGAGCCTAATTTGGAGGCGATTGCAGCATTAAAACCAGATCTAATCATATCCAACTTTGATGGGAATGAAGCGATCTACGAGCAACTTAAAGCCATCGCACCGACGATCGAATATAATTTGAACGACGGTAACGGCTACGATTACGATAAAATGGTAGCAATTTTTAACAGTATCGCAGTCGCTCTTGGAAAGGAGGACAAAGCTAAGCAGGTGCTCGCCGAGCTGGATCAGCATTATGCCGAAGCCAAACAAAAACTCGCCGCCGCAGACAAGTCGAATTTTCATTATATACTGACACAGGCTTTCACTTCGCAAAATGCTGCCAGCCTGCGTATGTTTTCTGATAATTCAGTCGTTGTAGGAACACTGGCGAAGTTCGGTTTGATTAACGATTGGAAACCGAGCAAGGTTGAATCGTATGGCTTTTCAACGGTAGGCATTGAAGCTCTGTCAGCCGTTCAGGACAGTAATTTTATCTATATTGTGCAACCGGACGATAATGTTTTCGGCTCATCTATGAAAAATAATTCTGTCTGGAACGGTCTGAATTTCGTCAAAGAAAAACGCACCTATCCGTTGGATAGTACAACATGGACGTTTGGCGGCCCTGTATCCTCGAAGGGGCTGGTTGATCAGGTTGTCGGAGCAATTACGCAATAAGTTCGATCCGATGATACAGTCCGTTTATAACTGGTGATATTAAGCATTTATGAGGGTGGCCAAACTGCCCTTATAAATGCTTTTTTACACCTGTAGTATGAATCCCCCCACTCCAAGGATTTCATCTTCTCCACATCCCATTTTCGTCTAACTAGATATTCCCTTCCAAATTCGATACAATATACAAAAAAGCATGTATTAAGAGAGGTGAGACGGTTGTCACAAGCATCCAAGCCTGTGAGCTACGGCGGTCAGGCAGTCATTGAAGGTGTCATGTTCGGCGGCAAGCGTGTCAATGTCACGGCAGTTCGCCGCAAATCTGGCGAAATCACATATTTGGAAGTACCACGCAAGGAGCAATCCTGGGTGTCCAAATTCCGCAGAATTCCGTTATTGCGGGGGATTGTCAGCATCATCGACTCCAGTGCCAAGGGTACCAAGCATTTGAACTATTCAGCTGATGCATATGCTGATGATGAAGTAGATCCAGAAGAACGTGCTGAACAAAAGAAAAAAGAGGAATCCCGTTGGAGCCTAAGCATGATGATCGGCGTGGCTGCGGTCGGTATATTGTCCTTCCTCTTTGGCAAAATTGTATTAACTCTTGTTCCGGTTGTTGTGGAGAGTTTTCTATTTGACGGTTTGTTTCACAATCAGATTCTGCATAACCTCGCTGAAGGAGCGATCAAGCTGATTTTGCTGCTGGCTTATTTATGGGGTATTTCCCAAACTCCGTTAATCAAGCGATTATTTCAGTATCATGGTGCGGAGCATAAAGTAATTACTGCTTATGAAGCGGGAGAAGAACTCATTCCGGCCAACGTACAAAAATATAGCCGACTGCATTACCGCTGCGGCAGCAGCTTTATTATGCTCACCGTGATTATCGGGGTACTCGTCTACTCCCTGTTTACCTACGATACTCTGTGGGAGCGCATGGGGCAACGTCTTTTACTGCTGCCGATCGTATTAGGGCTTTCTTTTGAATTCCTCAAGTTGACTAATGCACTTCGGGAAATTCCAGTGCTTCGTTATCTGGGTTACCCTGGCCTGTGGCTACAATTGCTTACCACCAAAGAACCGACTGATGATCAAGTGGAGGTATCAATTGCCTCGTTTAAGCGTATGCTTGAATTGGATGCTGAGTTGGAAAATGTGCCTG
>NZ_JCAJRU010000341.1:0-3911 GCF_059447605.1 Paenibacillus sp. N119s
ATAGACAGGTGCTTCGACCTCCAGCGGCACGTCCTGCTCCTTCCAAACTGGCTCCAGCAGCAGGGTATGGCTAGCTGTAACCACTGGTGTTTCCTCTGCTCTGGTAATCGTTGATTTGATTTCACTCTTTGTGCCTAAGCTTTTAGTCATTTGGGCTTCATTCCCCGGCGCCCAGTACCGCTCTTTTGCAAAAGGATAAGTCGGCAGCGGAATTCTGGAGTACTGTTCATTTGAAAACAAACGCTCAAAATCTAACGGATATCCTTGCACATATAAGTCCGCAATCGTAGTTAAAAACTCCAAATACTCACGGACATCACCTGCATTTTGACAGTTTTGAATACATTCATTTCCAAATCTTTTCAAGGACGTTTGAATGCGTTGGTCTTTTTCATGCAGTTCAGAATAATAAACTTGAGAAGCACTGCCTTTATCCAGCCACCTTTTAAGGGACATAACAAGTTCACCTTGATTACGGGCAACACATGCAAGCCGATGATTGCAATGCTTTCTCCCAAGCAATAATGTATAGCTCATGTTACCGCAGTCTGCCTCAGGCTCCTGTTCGCAATAAGCAATCAGTTGCTCAACCTGGCGGCGTAATTGTTGAGAAGTTCGAGCGGACAGCGGGATGAAATACCCCGGCTTTTCAGAATGTCTTCGTTTCATACGTGGAGCCTCTTCGATAACCATATGAGCATTGGTGCCACTAGCACCAAAAGAGCTGACTGCGGCACAGCGCTTGGCTTCAGGCTCAATCAGCCAGTTTTGCAATTGCGTATTGACATAAAAAGGACTGTCCGCAAATTGAATATTGGAATTGCCTGATCGAAAATGAAGTGAAGGCGGAATCTGCTCATGCTTTAGTGACAATAACAACTTGATCACTCCTGTGATTCCTGCTGCAATTTGCGTGTGACCGATATTCGTCTTAATAGACCCGATCGCGCAATATTCCTTCTTGTCCGTATATTTTCTAAATGTTCGCGTCAATGCCTGGTATTCAATTGGATCTCCCAACTTGGTACCCGTGCCATGTGCCTCCACCAATTGGATTTGCTCTGGATGGATATGAAAAGTATCGTACACATATTGCTCCAGTCGCTCCTGAGACTTCTGGCTTGGTGCAGTAAGTCCATTCGTAGTACCGTCCTGATTGATTGCTGAGCCTAAAATTACCCCATAGATATGGTCACCATCGGCAACTGCTTCGTCAAGCCGTTTGAGTAAAACCGCGCCAACAGCCTCTCCTGGAACCATTCCGTCTGCTCTGTCATCAAAGGTATAACAGTGCCCTGTGTGAGATAGCATTCCTGCCCTGTCACCATATAAATAGCAGCGAGGGGTCGTATGAATATACACCCCGCCAGCTAAAGCCATATCCGTTTCTCCAGACCATAAGCTTTGGCAAGCAAGATGGGCGGCAACTAACGAACTGGAACAAGCTGTATCTACAGCTATCGCCGGTCCGTGAAGATTCAAGTAGTAGGAAATTCTGGCGGGAATCACGGAGCCCATATGGCCCCACAGTGCTTGCGGAGGAAGGTCTTCACCCAGCAGTCGCTGGTAATCTCCTTCGGCACAGCCTACATAAACTCCACACCGACGTCCATCTATCCCTGCACCCGCATAGCCCGCATCCTCTAGAGCATGCCATGCTTCCTCCAGAAACAACCGCTGCTGTGGATCCATGTAGGTCGCTTCCAGCCCCGAAATATTGAAAAAAAGCGGATCAAACTTATCAATATCTTCCAGAAAACTTCCATAATTGCAGTAATTCGTGTTTTTTTCCTGGTATTTTGAAAGATCCCAGCGAGTTACCTCTTTTACTAAATCGTCGCCATTTTTAAGGTGGTTCCAAAGCTCATGTACATTATCAGACCCGGCAAACCGCCCGCTCATTCCAATAATTGCAATCGGCTCTCTTTGCGCTAAGCTTCTTCCTGCATTCTCCTGTTTGGGTCTCTCTGGCTCAATGGATGCTCTTACCGTTTGAACTGGATTGAAGATATACTCCGGTTCCTCAGGCGCTTGGGTTTCATGGCTCGCATCTTTCCCATCCTCAACTGGATCAGCATCAGCATTGTGTCCCAAGACTTGTAAAACAGTGTCGCCGAATTGGCTTAAAATGTATACCGTCAGCTGTTTGACCGAACTGTAATCAAAGATGTCTGTGGTCTGCAAATGAATGCCCAGCCCCTGATTAACATCCTGTACAAAGTTGACGCCAAGAATAGAGTCCAGGCCATAATCTGCGAATGACTCATGGACATCAATCATTGAAGAGTCCACATTCAAGGCCTCAGCCAACTTCTCTACGATAAGCTCCCTGACATGCTCTTTAGCCATCTCATCAGTTACATCAGTAGCTGGTTGAATCCCTTTGTCACGCTGTTTCAATGGAGGCTTGCCAGGTTCAAGCTTCTGTTGATCCCGAAGTATGCCATCGCTTTCAGCCACAATAATTTGCTGGCCTACTTCATGCGCTTCCTGAGCGGGGAAGAAGACCGACCGGAACCCCTCGCTTTCCAATACCTCCTGCCAACGTTCAGGGTATAAACCGGGAGAGCCTGGAATGCGCAGCTCGGGGTCATTATAAAGCCACCATCCCTCCAACAGGCCAAAGGTTAGGTGGTTTAACAGCGAGTTTCCACTGATTTCATTGATAAGAATCAGGCCGTTTTTTCGCAGCGATGCTTTGACATTGCCTAATGTCTGCCGAATGTTCCTCGTGGCGTGCAGGACATTGGTGGCAATTGCAATATCATATCCGCCCGTGTCGATATCTTGTCTCACAGCCGACTCTTCCACATTAAAAATTTTATAAGTCAGGTAAGGATTTTGCGGGCCGTACTCTTTTTGCGCATGCAATAAAAATGCTCTGGATTTATCGGTATAACAGTATTCACTAATATGCTCCTGATAAGGTCGAAGCTTCCGGAAGAGCATCGCGCTGGTTCCTCCAGTGCCTGCACCAATTTCAATAATTCGAATCGACCCTGACGGGTCATGCTTAAGCCGTTCATTCAAGTAGGAAACTACAATATCCCCCAGCACTTCATTAAAGTAATCTGCTGCAGGACTATTTTTATATATACCTTCTACCAGCTTCATAGAGGACTGAGGAAAAACAATGTCAGTGGCAGGTATGTTTCCGGTCAAAATTTCCGGCAACTTGCGCAATGTTGATTCTACGAGTACAACCCAGGCCGATAGATCCGGATTTTTCAGCCATTCCCCTTTCTTCAATTCCCATTCGTTCCATACAGCCTGCAGATCAACCAAAGCTGTATCCTTTACGCTATAAGAATCTCCTTTACGGTAAAAATAATGATTCCGCGCCAATACCTCTATGCTTTCTTCAAGCCAGCGATCGTATAAATTCAGCAATGCTGTTTGGGTTTTAAAATCATTAATCATAGCTTTCTTGTCCATATGTGCATGGGGGCATAATCCCATCAATTGCAAATACCCCCATAGTAGTCTGCATAAGACATCATTCATTTCCTTCATCTGTAAGCCTCCTCATCCGATTAGTCCCTCGCGTCGCCCTATCCTGTTCCGAGTAAGCTTGGTTGTCGACCATAGTCGAAGGAATTCTTTCGTATTCAGCCGCTAGATAAGAAATATCTGGCATTTTCTTCATTTTAACACTGGCGGAAATATGATTTTGAATATTCTGGATATATGAAGGAATAGCTTGGGAATAAGGATCGTCGCTTTCATTTCCATTCATTTGCGAACTATCTGCCGCTGTTTCAGGTGTTTTTTGATCAGCAAATATATCCGTTGGCTGTACAGCTTTGGTAGATTCAATGGAAGCCTGCTTGGTTTTAATATCCGTGATCCAATACCGCTCCTTTGCAAAAGGATAGGCTGGCAGGCTTATTCTCTGCGGCTTGGCATCTCCA
>NZ_JCAJRU010000342.1:0-3829 GCF_059447605.1 Paenibacillus sp. N119s
AAGAACGACACGCGTCGCCCCTTTCTCCACACACGCCTGTACTCCTTCGGAAATACTTGGGCGCGCCAACTCCAGGAAGCAGGTTTCTACACACGTACCTGGCGCCCGATCTGCCACCGCCTGTGCAAATTCCAGTAGTTCCTGATTACCCTCTGGGTCCCGACTTCCATGTCCAACCAACAATATTGCATCCACTGCTGTTTGTTCCTCCTCATTTATAGGGATAGCCTACAGACGCCCTATTATATATATGCTTGTATCCGGTTCATCAAGCCTACCAACCGACTAATCACCACAAACCGCGTTCACTTCTACTGTTGCCGGCGCATCTTCATGCCGGAAACCGGCAACGATGCCTACACGTTTGAAAAATTTATGAAAACGCTCGTTCGGATGCCCTTTTTCCTTGTATTCAGCGATAATATTCTCCACGATGTCCGTAATCTGGTCACCCGGAATCCCTTCCGCTACAGGCTGAGCGGCATGAGCGTTGCGACCAAACTTTTTGCCGCCGAGAAAAAGATCGTATCCTCCCTTGCGATAGACGATTCCGATATCCTCCAGCACCGCTCCATAGCAAGCCATGCCACATCCGTTCAAGGCAATACTCGTTTCCTTGGGTGCCTGTAAGCCGCCAAGTACAACCTGTAGATGCTCAGCCACAGGCACAGCGTCATCTTTCTCCATATTGCAGAAGTCGCACGCCTTCACCTTAAACACATCGCCGATCGGCATGACAATGAATCGCTCATCTCGTAGCCGTCCGACTAGTTCCTCGGGGTCCGTGCACGGCACGCGCAACACGATTTGATGATCTGGCGTGTATTCCAGCTCACCATCATCACCCGCTACGTCAGCGAGCAATGCCATCTGCCGAGCGGTGAACTTCTTGTTTCCCACACCAGGGGAAACACCTACCTCAAACAGCGCAGGCTTGCCAAAGCCGCCTGGCGCTTTCCCAGCCGCAGCCCCTGCTCCGGCTGACGTTCCGACGGCGCTCACGGCAGCAGGCGCTTGCCCGCTCCAGCGAGCGTTGGCCTCGCCTGGCAGCTTGCCGCTGACAGCAAGGCGGCCGAGCGCCTCTGCGGCCAGCGATGCCCCGGTCTGCTTCGCAGGCGTAGCCTGCACGGCAGCCATCGCTTGCGGGCGTGTCTGCGTGGCAACCGCAGCTCCGCTTGCGGAAGGCCCGGTGGGCGCAGTCAGAGCTGCGCCTGCCTGCGGTCCATCCAGCGCGCGATCCTCTTGCGCGCCCAGCGACCACGGCTCTGCCTCCGCACGAAGCCGCTGGTGCGGCTTAAGCGCTTGCTCAGTCGTATCCAACGTGTATTTACGCTGATAGCCGCGCGGAGTCACGATTAAGCCGTCATACACTGTCGTTGAGGAATTGCCGATGATTACGGTCGTCAGCATCCCAATATCATGGTTCAGCATATCTTCCAGCGTCGTTACAATAACCTGCTGACGTTCACGATAAGCACTCTTCACCAGCCCAACCGGAGTCTGCGGATCACGGTAACGGAGCAAAATGGACTGCGTCTCCACGATCTGGCGGGTACGCCGGCCACTGCGCGGGTTGTATAATGCAATTACAAAATCAGCCGAAGCCGCAGCTTCTACCCGCTTCACGATCGTTTCCCACGGGGTCAGATGATCGCTCAGACTGATCGTGCAAGCATCATGCATCACCGGCGCCCCCAACAATGAAGCACAGGATTGGATAGCCGAGATCCCCGGCACGACTTCTACCTCAACTCCGTCCTCGCGGCGCCAGCCTTTTTGCATCAGCACTTCGTACACCAGCCCGGCCATGCCATAGACCCCCGCATCTCCACTGGAAATGACGGCTACCTTCTTGCCCATCTCTGCTTGGCGAACCGCCTCTTGTGCACGGCTCACTTCCTCTGTCATCCCTGTGCGTACAATCTCCTGACCATTTAGCAACGGACGGATCAAATCAACATAGGTGTTGTAGCCGATAATGACCTCACTTTCAGCCAGCGCATCCAACGCCCGTTTTGTGATATGTTCCATATCTCCTGGTCCAAATCCAATCACCAGCAATTTTCCTAATGGGCTCATCGTGCTCCTCCTATTCATCCTTTTCAGGGCAGCTATACTAACTAATTCATTAATTTATGAACATCTATAACTCGAAAAACCCCATCCTGCCCGGATGGGGTTCCTATGTACGTATCTCTCTCATCAGACGAAACAGCGTAAGAAGACAGTTCTTGTCTCCCTCCAACCTGCCGTTGTTTTCCATCTGTTTTGTTTACGCTTCAAACGCTGCTGCACGTTCATATCCACGCAAACCTGTAACCAACATGGAAAAAGCAACGTGTGCCTGATTTCCTGATTTTCGTACACCCATCCTCTCCGCGAAGGTTAACGGTGCATACAGATCAAGGTAGGTCTCCTGGCTTGGCATCAACGGATTCTTTCGTCTTCCCCGTTTTGTACGAGTGACCATTTTAAAAGAATCCTCTTCCTTACAGTGGCGGGACCGCTCGGGATTTGCACCCGATTCCCTGTTACCCTTTGCTCAATCGCAAAGGCACCTTGTCTGTCCGCTATTTGATTATGGGTCTTATCATAACCTTGCCTCAATCAGTTGTGCAAGCACGAAAAAAGCTTTATTTTAAGTTCTCTGCTTTATTTTTTAACATATGCAGCAATTCGTCCGGGTCCGCAGAGATACTCAGTAGCGCTGGATGATCAGCTCCGGTAAACCCTTCCTGAACGCTATGACGTACCATTTCTACCAACGGGTCAAAATATCCATTTACATTTAGCAGCCCAATAGGCTTGTGGTGAATACCAATTTGCGCCCAGCACAATACCTCGAACAGCTCCTCAAAGGTTCCCAAGCCACCCGGAAGGGCGATAAACGCATCGGCCATCTCGCTCATTGCCGCCTTACGTTCATGCATGCTTGCTACCTCAATAAACTCGGTAACTCCCCGATGTACGATCTCTGCATCAAATAACAGGGTCGGCATAATACCGGTGACCTGACCGTCACCCGCCAGCAGTCCATCCGCCACCTCACCCATCAGCCCTCTGCTGGAGCCACCATAGATCAGACGGATATGCTGGCGAGCCATGGCTTCCCCCAGCTTGCCTGCCGCCTCTACATATACCGAAGAATGTCCAGGTCTGGACCCGGCAAATACACAAATAGAATTCATTAACGTCTCAGCTCCTGTCCTCAAGTATCATGCATCGAAACTTATTCATTATATTAGACAAATATTTTCGCTATAACAAAAAACTTTATCGATGCATGTCCAACAAAAAAAGATAAAGACCTCGCAGGCCCTTATCTTTATTTTACGCTGGATTCGTAAATATAAGTTCATTTTCAGCTTACAGCACTATCGTTGTCTAACTCATTTCAAATGACCATTCACGCTCTTCAAGCCGTAGCCATGCACCGAGTCACTATGCTCAAAATATTTGCCCAGCTCCACCATCATCGCGCCCATGCGCTCTTCAGTTGGGAACACAATTCGTTCAATTCCCTCTTCCAAAATGGATTGTGCAGTCACTTTGCCTACCGATACAGCAATGACATCTTCACGAAAAGCTTCCAGCAAATCTTCAATTCGGTTTTGCTCTCTGGCATATTGGGCCAAAAAACGGATTTGCGGGCCACTCGTGAACGTGACAGCATCAATCTTACGCTGGATCACATCGTCCAGCAATGCCTGCAATTTTGCTTCTTCAGGTGGAATATGCTTATAAGGAAGTACTTGGCGAGTTACTGCCCCCTGCTCATTCAGCCACTCTACCAACCGGGGGGCCAAATCTCCATGCAGTTGCAGCAGCA
>NZ_JCAJRU010000343.1:0-3772 GCF_059447605.1 Paenibacillus sp. N119s
ACTCACTCTACTCTACCTGCCTTTCCCCCAACTTGTCTTTAATAGTTTTACGTGGCTCCAGTTCACTGGATCGCTTAATGCCAATTACCTGTGCATTCGTTCGCCACAATTGGCTATAGCCTTCATTATTTCGCTCCCATTGTGACAATGAGAAATATTTAATTTCCGCTATTGTTTTGTCTGTATCCTCCAAAATAAATCGCAAATAGCTACCCTTCCTGGAAACCTTCGGATCAATAGTCACCTTGCCATGCAGCTCTTTCGGTAACCTGAAGTAGACCTGCTCGTTAGAATCTCGATACTGCTGCTGTTTAAAAATCGTCCCTTTGGCCCCGTCCCACTGATAGAACGATACAAAATACGGAACTTCATCCAGCGGCCTATTGCTCCAGCCTTTAGGCTTTTCCAAGTTCCCAAATTCGAGAATACCATCACCGTCCACATCACCACTGGCAATGGTAGCATCCTTGAAGGTAACATCCATGAGATTGAGCTTTCTGAGCTTACCTTGATCCATCACAATAACATTGGATACCGTAGTTGTCTCGGCAATTTTTGTATCAATGATGATCCCCTGTCTAGCTTGAGCCACCTTGCCAGCGACAACATTGTAGACACCTAGGGCCTGACTGTCCAAATCCAGCGATCCGATTTCCTTAAAGCTCCCTCCGCTGAACTGGAATGTTTTGACGGTGAAAAATTCATTACGACGGAGCAAGATAATCGTCAAATCATTTAAATTGTCCCCGTTCAAATCCATTTTTTTATGGTTAAAATCATCTACGACGAAGTACGTATAACCCGTCGCATATATTTTTTCCAACGTTCCTCCAGTATAAGAGTATACGATAAGGCCCTTCTGGTCTCCGTTCTCGCCACTGTCTCCGCTCGAAAAGCCTGCTACTATATCAAGCGTACCGTCATTCGTTAAATCTACAAGTTTAAAGGATTCCAACACCGTGCCTTCCCCATCAAACGTAAGCTTCTTTACCCATGTGCCTCCTTGATCTTCAAACAGGGCACCATGTATTTTTACGCTCTCATCTGGTGTTTCATAAAAGAGCACTGCTTCGTCTATGCCATCATTATTCAAATCTCCCGTCCGAATGGGCGTAGGATCGTCCGGATCATTCGGTCTTAAAGGCTGTACCGCCCCTAATTGCGTATTCACTGCACCATTCAGCTGTTGTTTCTCATCAGACATCGTTGGTGTCTGCATCAGCGAAATCGGATCGCTAATCACATTACAGCCGCTTAAAAATCCAGCAAGAAGCAACAAGGAGCAGCAGCCGGCCACCATTTTCAACAGCATTTTTTTCACTTTCTTGCCGTCTCCTTCACAATTTGTTCTTTTCTGACTGTGTCAATCGTCTTCCCTGAATATCAAACACAAGTTTGCCTTCATTCAGGCCCCAAATTCGGGAAGCATAACGTTCAGCCATTTCCAGCGGCAGTACCGTAACGATCGTAACTCGCTCGTCTGAACACAGCTTGCGAAAGGTTTCCAGTACATGCGCTGCCGACGCAGGATCAAGTCCATTCACAGGCTCATCAGCTAAAATAACCTTGGCTCCGTGAACCAGAGCACGCGCAGTGGCTACCCGCTGCCGTTCGCCGCCGCTGAGCTTGTCGCATTTATCATGTGCCTTATCCAGCAGACCCAGGTCCTCTAGAACATCCATCGCTCCCATATAATCGTCGGAACGCACCATTCCAGTCACCATTCTCCACCACGGGGTTTGACCAGATCTGCCAATGAGCACATTTTTAAGAGCGGTCCGATTCATATTAAGATGCGGATTTTGCTCCAGATATGCCCATTCCCGCTTTATTTTCATCTTGCCCGTCCACCCGGATTTCAGTACATCATTGCCACCAACTATCAAACTGCCTTCTTCCCAAGGCTCTTGTAAAGCAAGACAGCGAAGAAGTGTCGTTTTACCGCTTCCGCTTGGCCCCACTATAACAATGAATTCACCCTGATGAATTTCAGCATCAATCCCTTGAAGCAACGGGGTACGTTCAGGCCCCACTCGCCTTGTCAGCTTCCGAATTTTAATCATCTATTATTCCCCTTTGTCCGCCATCAATACATGTTTATATTTTATAGTAATTGTGAAACAAATACCATGCAAACCGCAGTTTTAAACCGCTGGTACTCTTTTTCGGGAAAACAGACCTAACAATCCGAAAACAATATAACTACCTCCAAGGACTAGAAACATACTGCCCTGAGTTCCAACATCTAGCAACCCTCCGCTAATATTAGGTCCAACTACACTTCCTAGATTAAAATGAAAGGATGCGAGCACATTCGCTGCCGCTAAAAATGATTTGGGCAACAGGTCAGCCGCGTAGGCCAAACCGAGCGAGAAAAAGGAGCCTACCAATCCACCTGCGATGGTCAGCAATATCAAAGTGAACATAAAATGATTGCCACTCCATGGTAGCAACATAAAGGTCAACCCTCCTGCTATACCTACGCTCATTAGTACCTTCTTACGGCCCCAACGGTCACTTAATATACCTAAAGGCAGTTGCAGGACTAAGCCTCCCAAACTGACGAAAGGCAGCAAAGCAGCAATTTCATCGGTATGAAAGCCAATGCGCAGGCCATAGACTGGAAAATTACTGTTCAGGCTCGCTTCCATATAACCGTATAGAAATGCAGGCAACAGAGCGTACCATGCCCAGCTATAGCTGCGCCGGAATCTATGTGCGGGACGCGACTCAGTCTCCTGCTTCTCCGGTCTGGAGTCAGGCAGCTTGATTAACACCAACAGCAGCACTAGCAAGCATAATAAGGCCAAAGCAGCAAATGGAACCAGCATTCCATAATCGAGTAGCCATAATCCCAATGGTCCTAATGCAAACCCTAGACCGTAAGACATACCATAGAAAGAAATGTTGCGACCTCGATTCTCTGGCGGAGTTACCAGCAATATCCACAACTGTGCAGAATAGTGTAGCGCGCTGTCACCTATACCTACTAGCAGACGCAGTATGAACCAGATCCGAATATCAGGGATTAGCGGGAACAGCAACAGCGTAATAAGCACAAGCACAAGACCACTGGCCATCAGCTTTTTGAACCCCAACCATCCCAAAGTACGTTCAGCCACCAGCGTCATGGCAAATGAGCCAATATACAACGCAGCCGCATTCATACCGTTTAGCGAAGAAGAAACTCCCATTTGTTCCAAAGAGATCGACAATATAGGTAGCAGTAAGCCCTGACATAACCCCGCAACAATAATAACTGCAATTAAGATAAAATAATGAACACGTAAAGACGACGACATCCTGGCTCCTCCTGCTCGAACAAATAAATTGTTACCATCATAAAATGAATGCTTAGAAATGATTTGCATTTGTTTGATACCATAATCAATAATAATTCTTATCACGATGTCTACCATTTTCTGAAAAATCGGTATATTACATATTAAGATGTTTTTAGTGTAATAATTTTAGTGTATTAAAGAGAGAAAGAAAAAATCGCCATCTGAGATGACGATTTTACGGATAGAGCTTGTCTGGTATGTATCTGACTCCATTCAGTTAGGGAGCCTCGTATGTTCAATCCGACCAAGTTCACGTCACAACGCACTATTTTATATTATAGTGGACAATGCCCGGCAGAACAAGCCATAATAAATAAGTGGGCAATTTCAAAATGCTCATGTTTTGCTTATGGACGGGCTTTAATTACGTTCACCGCTCTGGGCTAGAAGACAGAATAGGAGGCATTTGTTTCCATGAGTTATCAAAT
>NZ_JCAJRU010000344.1:0-3770 GCF_059447605.1 Paenibacillus sp. N119s
CTCTACCTCCAGCCCAGTTTCTTCCCAGACTTCGCGCCGTAAGGCAGTTCCCGGCTGCTCTAGCTCCATCCAGCCGCCGGTAATCCCCCACGGCTGCTTCCGGTATACGTGCTTTAATAGCAGCACTTCCCCGGCATCATTCGTAAAAATGCCCAACACAGCAACTAAAAATTTATGTTGTGCCTGGTACACCAATGCATTTTTTAATCGAGTGAACGGTGTATGCTTATACATGAATACAAGCCAATCCCGTGGGATTTTATTTACCAGCTTAGCCAGCATCGCACACCTCCAGTTGAGCTTTTCTTTACATCAAATCAATCAATGCGTTTGAACAAGTTAAATGAGGAGCTTAAGTATGTATAATAATAAATTAATCTTTAGATGACTGTAACTTGCGGCTGTATAACTGAGCATTTTCTATATCAAAACAAACAAAAATAATCTCATTCAAACCAGTATGCTTTTGTATAAAACGTGTCACTTCCTGTATAGCAATCTCGGCGGCCTTTTCTTTCGGAAATCGGTAGATGCCTGTGCTGATATTGGGAAAAGCAATGCTGCGTGCATTCAGCTCTAAAGCTAATTGCAGTGTATGACGGTAGCATGTCGCCAGTAGTTCTTCTTCATGATGATTGCCACCATTCCATACAGGGCCGACAGTATGAACAACATATTGGGCATCCAGCTTGCCAGCCGTTGTATAAACCGCGCCTCCTACCGGACATCCCCCTTGCTTGTTTCTGATTCGGATACAATCTTCCAATATAGCCGGACCGCCAGCTCTATGAATCGCACCATCTACACCACCGCCACCCAGCAAGCTTGTATTTGCTGCATTGACAATAATATCTGTCTTGCAACGGGTAATATCCCCTTGCAACACACGTATGAGCACGTTAAATAGTTCAATCGAAATATCCATCGATCCCCCTCCTCTTCTAAAAATCAGTTTTATTTATATAGTCATCTTATAGTCTCTACAAGCGATTTCGAATATATCGTCATAGGTTTTCAACAGAAAGTGTTTTAGATCTTTCCCCCGTTCACTAGCTATTGCAGCCAATAAAGGCGTATCTGTAAGCTCATCAAAACAGCTACCTTGCGTATACTTTTGCTCAGACATACCTAATGCCACATCCAGTTCAATCATATTAAAGTAGTAAACTCCTGTAAATATAAGCTCATAGGGTACAAAATCGTCTACTGCCTCAGGCGCCAACCCGCCATTAATCTCTCCTTTCAAAACCAGCTCTTTCTTCGCATAATTCATATACACATGATCCAAATAGACTGCATCCCGTCCATGCAATTCACCAAGCGGCGTTTGAATAGCTTTTATCTGCGACACCTAGGTGCTCTCCCTTCTAAGTTATTTTCCATCCAGCAACATAAGTGCGGTCGCAACCGCATCATCCACAAAAGAACGCGCTGGGCGTGACTTCATCATCACGGTAATCCCGATCAACAAAGAGACCAACGTATGCGCCAAAGCTCGTGCATCTATAGTTACCCCAAGCTCCCCGGATTGAATACCTCGTTCGAGGGTTTCCTGAAAGACGGCAGATAGATACATTTGATGTTCTCTGGTTAAAATTTCAAATCTCTCATCATGGGGAGCTAATTCTACCATCGTATTAATACAAAAGCATCCTCTATTAATTCCATTCTCGTACTCCTCTGCCACAATGCCTTTAAAAAAATTGGAAAATGCCTGTTTTACAGACGAGCTGCTTTGCAGTTCCGCCCTTACATGTGCAGCATGAGATTGCGTATATTTACGCAGCGCAGCTTCAAATAATTGCTTTTTATCCCCAAAGGCTGCATACATGCTGGGGCGCTGTATTCCCATACGGGAAGTTAAATCGCTTAAAGATGTGGCCTCGAATCCCTTTTCCCAAAAAACTTGCATCGCTGCATTCAACGCTTGATCTTCATCAAATTCCCGTGGACGAACCATATTTTACCCCCCCTCTTTTCGTATCGATCAGTATATTAAGATTGTACGTTTGCCCGAGGAGGATGTCAAATCTGTGCAGGTTAAACTCTTGACATATCGTATTAATGCAAGTTATATTGACCTAAAATCATTATGTACCAACCAGTATATTATATTGATCGGTACATAAATTACAGAAAGCGACGTGATATGTGAAAATGAAGACGTCAAAAGAAAAAGCGCTACTCCTCTCCAATCAAGCGATAGCCAACACTGCGGAAACAGCCCCTGTTCGTGTCCTATCTCGATCTGTGGCACTTTTGTTTGCTATAGCCTGCGGGCTGGCTGTCGCTAACATTTACTATGCACAGCCCTTACTGGATGCGCTGGCGCATGAGTTTGGCATTACACACTCATCGGTTGGTATCGTTATTACCGTCACACAAATTTGCTATGCGCTGGGACTGCTGCTGCTCGTCCCGCTTGGCGATCTTTTGAATCGGCGACGATTAATTACAGGCCAAATGCTGCTATCCGTACTGGCATTAATCGTGGTTAGCTTTGCTCCTACCCGTACCATACTGCTTATCGGAATGGCGATGGTCGGACTGCTGGCTGTGGTGACTCAAACACTCGTAGCTTTCGCCTCGACTTTGGCTCATCCGACAGAACGCGGGCAGATCGTAGGGCTGGTAACCAGCGGAGTCGTTATCGGCATTTTGCTGGCACGAACCGTTGCTGGTGTATTAACCGATCTGGCAGGCTGGCGTTCAGTTTACCTTGTTTCTGCTACACTAACACTGTTTATGGCTGTAGCTCTGTTGCGAGTGCTCCCAAAGAACGAACCCTCAAGCGCCACACTTTCCTACGCGCAGTTGCTTCACTCGGTTATCGCACTGTTCGTCCAAGAACGAATTTTGCGTATTCGTGCTGTCCTTGCACTGCTCATTTTCACAGCGTTCAGCATATTGTGGACTTCACTTGTATTGCCTCTCAGTACTCCCCCATTGTCTCTTTCACATACTGCTATTGGGGCCTTCGGCCTGGCTGGGGTCGCCGGAGCATTAGCAGCTGCACAAGCAGGACGGCTTGCTGATCAAGGCTTGGGACAACGAACGACAGGTACCGCACTAGTTGTATTGCTGCTGTCCTGGCTGCCTATACACTACACCGAGCATTCTCTATTGGCTTTAGCTCTTGGCGTCATACTTTTGGATTTGGCCGTACAGGCTGTACATGTCACTAACCAGAGCTTGATTTTCAACGTTCGCCCTGAGGCACGAAGCCGACTTACCGCAGGCTACATGATATTTTATTCCATCGGCAGCGCCACTGGAGCCATTGCCTCGACTCACATGTATACCTACGCTGGGTGGAGCGGAGTCTGTCTATTGGGGACTGGTGTCAGTGCTCTGGCTCTCATTTTCTGGGTAGTGACTCGACGTGCAGCTTAATCGTAAAACTCGGATTGGATCAACGAAAAATCACCTAGACCTCAACAACGGCCTAGGCGGTTCTCTTCTAGCACTGTAAATCATCACTTGATTGCAATATAAATCAAAACGGGCTCATCTGGATTGCCATAGACTTCAAAATCACCTGTGTAGGCTCTCTCCCCTTGTCCCGTGGCAGCCCATGCCCAAATTGTCTGCCATACACGGAAGACAGAAGATGGTTCATGGGTTGCCTGAAAAATAGCGTAGCGTGCAGCCGGAATTACGAGTTCTTCAAGATCGTCAGGAGTCTGGAAATCCTCAGTCGCTTTCTTTCCGATAAAAAATGTATACTCGCCCAAAGCCCCATTTTCATAGTCAGTATAACAACCATTTTC
>NZ_JCAJRU010000345.1:0-3703 GCF_059447605.1 Paenibacillus sp. N119s
AGGAAAAGCTGAATTTGCTCGTTCACCCTACGCATGCATTAGCTGAGTGCAAGGAGGTGCCGCTATCTGCGTTAGCAGAGGAGGCATTTGTGCTGTTCCGTGAGGATTTTACGCTGCATGACCGTATCATTGCCGAATGTGTTCGTGCCGGCTTTCAGCCGCGCGTAGTCTACGAAAGTTCTCAATGGGATTTGATCAGCGAGATGGTTGCCGCCAACCTGGGAGTAGCGTTATTGCCTGAGGCGATATGCCGAGATCTGGATTCCGAACGGTTGCGTATTCTTCCGCTCGTTGATCCTGTCATTCCTTGGCATTTGGGGATGATCTGGCGGAACGATCGGTATCTGTCTTTTGCGGCCAGAGAGTGGATATCCTTCACACAGCGATTGTTGCGGACAGAATATGGCGGGAGTCGTCGGTGAGAAGGACGGATGCAGCTTAGAACATAAAAAAGCTGCCCTGAGGGGCAGCGATGTAGCTTGCTTTTAGGAGTGTGTTTGGTTTATTGCGCGCTTGGTGTGAAGGTACTTGTCCATAATACGGTCAAGCCTGGAGGATTTGTCCAATACACGTTCATCTTTTAATCCGTGTAAGTCAGCCATGCGATTCAGTTCACGACGCTCTTTTTCCATGAGTTTTTCCAATTGTTCGAGGTTCACAAAGCCCACCCCCCATGTCGATTGTAAGGCATGTCTCCACTAGCGGCAGAAGTTTTTTTGATAACGATGTTATTTCCATTTTACCACTTTTTATTAACATTAATCCAGCTTTCCTGACATTTAGCGACTAATAATTATGGTTTTGCCAGCTCTACCCGATTGCGTCCTGATCGTTTAGCTTCGTACAATGCTTCGTCTGCTTTTTCCAATAAACGCCTCGATGCAATAACAGGAGAGCTGCCTGCTCCGATGGATACGGTTAAAGGGATTATGGTTCCGTCATTCAAGAGAAAACATTCATTTTCCACAGCTTTCCGAATCTTCTCGGCAAAGCTTGCTGCCTTTTCGGTATCACAATCTCCGAGTAGAATTGCGAATTCCTCTCCGCCTTTACGGGAGGGATATGCTCTTGTTGTAGATTCCCGATTTAACAGAATTCCCAGTTGGCTTAAGACGGCGTCTCCGTTCAAATGGCCATACGTATCATTAATTTCTTTAAAGTGGTCAATATCTAGCATTACGAGTCCAAAGGGTTTTTTTGTAGTCTTGGAAGCATGAAGTACCTCTTCGAACAGCGCATCAAAAGCACGCGGACTGTATAGCCCGGTTAAATGATCGCGGTTCGCGGCTTCTTCCAGCAGGTGAATAGCCCGTTCTGTTTTTTTGATATGGGACATCATAAAATAAGTGAACAAGCCGCCAAGAATCTTCACGGTTGTGATCATTATTATAGATTCTAAGTTGGGTGGATTATCCACAAAAAAAGCGGATAACAGTGAGACAATAACAGCCCCAAGCACAGCCGACATCCATTTGCCAAGTGCTAGGCTTTTTTCGCGAATAAAGATAATTGAAAGGACTAGTGTCACGAAGCAATTGACCGTGGCAGTCAGAGAAATATCCGTCCACCCCCCTGTGATGTAAATACGATACAGGATGACGATCAGGGTGGTCAGCAAACCGGATACCGTTCCTCCTATATAAACAGATATGATAATCGCCAATTGGCGCAGATCAACCACAAAGTGCCCCTGGATCCATAAACCGGTCATCATTAACAGAATGCCAAACACGCCCAGCATTAAACCGTTCATTATCTGATGAATGAGTGCATGGTTTGTCAGGTAACGTTCATATTTCCGGGAAAATAAATTTCCGAAGAATAAGAAGCTTGTTAATAACGCAAAATTGTTAATTAATTCTTTTAACATATCCCTGTCCTTTATGCTGTAATGTGAGTTGTAGTATCGTGGGAATAAAGTAAAAGGCCTCGTTTCTATATTTCGGTAGAAAGTAGATGTGAATGAATACCCATCGACCACAAACGATTCTTATGTCCCTTACGTTTCGTTGATCTACGTGGTACAGTGTAAGGACTATGATCGGAACGGGTGATCGTATGAAGGAACCAATTCACATTTCGGTGCGTCCACTTGTGGAATATGTGCATCGGAGTGGCAGCATTCAGAGCGGTTTTCGCTCGAATAGCAGTATGCAGGAAGGAACTCGCGTGCATCAGGCTATCCAGAAGAGTTACAAGGAGCATGATCGCAAAGAGGTACATTTGCGTACAGAAATTTCATATAAAGGTGAATTGTTTGTCATTGAGGGCCGCTGTGACGGATTGATTGAGCTGGACGGCGTATGGACGGTGGACGAAATTAAATCGATCTCTCAGCCTCTCGAAGATATTCAGGGAGACGGTCAGCCTGTGCACTGGGCGCAAGCATTTCTCTATGCCTATATGATTGCTCGTGAGGAGCAGCATCATTCCATGCAGGTTCAACTTACTTATGTACAGGCACACAGTGAACATATTCGTCGCTTTAGACAGATACTATCCTTTGCAGAGCTGGAAGCTTATGCTCAGAAAATGATTGCTGGTTATGCACCATATGCATTCCTGCTGAGAGCGCATGCGGAGAAGAGGGATGCCAGTATTGCTAGGTTGGATTTTCCCTTTGACACGTATCGTTCGGGTCAGCGCACTTTAGCGGGCTCGGTGTATAAGACGATTGCCGAAGGAGTCAACCTATTTGCTAAAGCGCCCACCGGTATCGGTAAAACGGTATCCACCTTATTTCCTGCGATTAAGGCGATTGGCGAAGGGCTGGCTAGGCGAGTATATTATGTAACGGCTCGTACCACGACTCGCGCAGCAGCTGAAGAGGCATATGCCCGAATGCAGGCCCAGGGGCTGTATATGCATGTGGTGACGCTAACTGCAAAGGATAAAATTTGCTTTAAGGATGAACATGATTGTGATGCTGGGGTATGCAGCATGTGCGAGGGTTACTACGACCGGATCAACGGTGCGGTGTCCGATATTTTGGCGAATGAGACGCTAATGACGCGGACGGTGCTTGAGCATTATGCGCGCAAGCATAAGGTATGCCCCTTCGAGTTTTCGCTAGATGTGGCGTATGCCTCGGATGGTATAATCAGTGATTATAATTATGTTTTTGATCCACGGATTTCTCTGAAAAGATTGCTGGAGGAGCACAAACGAAAAGGTGTTGTACTGGTGGATGAGGCACACAATCTGGTGGAACGCGGCCGGGACATGTTTTCGGCGGAAATCCTGAAATCTTCTTTTTTGGAACTGAAAAGAGAATTTAAGTCGCTAAACCCGGAGATTGCTGCAGCTGCGAGTGCAGTGAACGCACAGATGATTACGCTGCGCAAGCTGCATGCAGATACAGGGAAAGCAGTGGAATCAACAGCACCGCAAGAGGTGCTGGAACTGTTGGTGCCTTTTGTGGAAGCCGCTGAACGCGAGCTGGTGACAGGGAGCAGTACAAGCCGTGCAAGCAGTGAGGGGACGGCTTACGCATTGCTTCTGGATACGTATTTTACCGCTCAAAATATGCTGCGAATGGCTGCTTTATACGATGAGCGTTACGTTACTTATATTGAAGCAGGTCGCAGTGAGGTGAGGGTCAAACTGTTCTGCCTCGATCCTTCACACTTGCTGGGACAAGCTGTAAAGAATTACCGCTCGGCTATTTATTTTTCCGCAACGTTGACACCGCTTGCTTATTATC
>NZ_JCAJRU010000346.1:0-3673 GCF_059447605.1 Paenibacillus sp. N119s
TTCCTCTCCTCTTCCTATGCGTATCCTTTAATTTAAATTTACTTTGTTTTCATTTAGATTGTAAACGCAATCATATCAAATTGGAACCACTTCACTCTCCATACTTTCAGGTAGCGTTAATCTTGCACTAATGTTCCTAAGGTACAATACCTACAATTGTGCTAGGGAATACAGGTGCGAATCTTGAGAAAAAGGAGTGATATGGATGAGCAAGCCGCGTATCACGGAGTGGACAGAACTACGGGGCCTTGCCTACCTCGCTGTCGTGCTTCAGCATTGCATTGGCGAATATATTTATCGCAGCGACATCCAACAGCCGGATTCCGTTATGCTCGCGATGCTGTACCATTTGACACGTTTTGGCACACCGACGTTCGTTTTCCTGTCTGCGGCGCTGCTATTTTATAATGGTAATAAATCGATTGGCTATTCCCGTTATATTGGCAGGCGGTTTCGAGATATTTATGTTCCTTTTCTCTGCTGGACGGTTGTTTATTGGGTATGTACTCAGAACTGGTCAACCGCGCAGTGGGGAAATCTATCCTTTTACAAAGGCATGTTCAAGGAAATGATTATCCCCGTCAGCGGATATCATCTATGGTTTGTGGTCATGATCTTTCAGTTTTATATTTGGTTTCCTTTATTTGCAAAGGCAACCGAGCAGGTTCGGACGTTTCTACGCCGTTATAGCACAAAAAGGCGCAAGCAGCTTGTTCTGGCTGTGATGCTGATTGCCGCTGCGGCTTATGCGTTGCTGTTACATTGGTCCTACTACGACATGTCTGCATGGAGCACTTGGTTGCCGTCCTTTGGGCAGACTCTGTTAGATTACCGCACATATAACTTTGTTATGTATTTTTTCTATTTTATGCTGGGCGCCGTGGGCGCCTATATGACGGACACCTGGCGGGGATTGGCCCAACAGACGTTGCCGTGGAATGTATTTGTCTTTATCGGTCTGTTCATGCTCATGGGTCACACCATGCTGATTCAGTCGGGCGATACGATCAATCTCAATATTTCTACTTATCTGAAGCCAAGCACCTTTGTGCTGATTGTCTCACAGTTACTTTTGTTGTACGGACTACTGCTTCATTTGCAAAAAGACCCGCGTACCATGCCATTTCGCCGTATGCTGAACTGGATTGGACGCTACTCCTTCGGAGGATATCTGGCCCATGCACTCGTGCTATCCTTCATATCCTATTACACTCGTCCGCTTGCACTGGGGGATCATCATTTTACAGCTACGCTCATTACGTTTGTCTTCGTGGCAAGTGCTTCTCTCGGCATCAGTTGGCTCTTTGCCCATCTGCCCGGCGGCAACTGGATTGTTGGCTCCAAAGGAAGACAGCGGTTGAACTGGCGGCTTCATTTTCAGTTTCTCTCCTCCAAACGTGCTTCCAAAAGCACACAGGAGCTTGGCTAACCTTCTGCTCAGCGTTTCAGCATAGGGATTCCAAGCTACACCAAAAGACTTTCGCAGGGCTCATGTATTGAGCTCTGCTTTTTTTATTGTCAAAGTATGCTGAATCATATCCCAGAGTGATTAACATTTTATGACATGGATATGTATTTTATTTTAAAATAAGTCATTATATAGAATAATTATAAGCATTACGTGGGAGAAGTCACACTTTTGCATAAAAAGAATGGGGGGATGAACTCAACATACCATTGTCGCTGATCATGATCTGATCCACAACTTGGTGAGGCTGCTTCCTGGTCTGAAACATACGGTTGAACTGATTAATCAGTTCATCCAAAAGCATAGACTGCTCCAGTACACAAGCATGTCCTAAGCCATACTCTGTGTACAGATCATGTAGGCGTTGTCTGGCGCATTCCATTTGTTGAATTAACGTTTTCGTTTCATCCTTGTTCATCCTGCACACCTCCTATTGAATCTCATTTTAAGAAAGGATGTACAAATACGTCAGGATCAATTTTGAAGCAAAAAATTACAAAATAATACAAAAAGAGACCAGCAATAAGCTGGCCAATGAAAAAAACAAAAAAATTGACTAAGCTGTGCCAATATGTCCTTGAACTTGGACTGTGTTAGCGCTTGGGATTTCAGTTGGAACTGGTAATCCAACTACCAGTAAAAAGCTAATTGTTGCCAAAATTAAAACTGTCTTCTTGATCATTTTTTTCCCACACCTCCTTATAAGCAGAATAAAATTGTGCCTGCATTTCAGGAGTAGCAAGCTCACTGAAACAGAAAAATAAGCCTGCACAATTGGAAATAAGTAGTGCGTGGTTAATTATACCAGCTTTTTTCAAAGCTTCTATTAAGCATTTAAACCCATAAAGGTATCTCCCTTTATATAGGTTGTATTTAGCTAACTTATACCAGAATCGTACAGTTTCTTCGAGTATGACTTGCTGCTCTGTTAATGTACTCGTATATTCTTGATCACGATAAACTGTAATTTGGGGTTCAAACTGCTGAAGAATATGATCAATATCGATGTTGTAACGATTAGCTACTTCTATGACATTTAAAAGTTCTGCAAATATATGTTGCTCTCCAGATATATGTTCAACGTAATCTGGCAGCACACTAATATCTCCAGACATAAGCTTATTAACACAGGTATTAATTTTTGCCCAATGCTCAAATTTTTCTAGCCAATGGAGTGTATCTGGATCATTTTCCTTCACCCAGCTTAGATCGGAATAACCACGAAGATGTGCTAATGCTTGTGCATGATCGCCTTTTGCATCACAAGCATTAGCACACATCAATTCGGCGTAGGCTATGTATACAAACAATGGTCTGCTTAGCTTTTTTCGTGGTTCTGTTCCTTTTCGCTTGGAATTGTGAACCAAATGATATTGAAGCTGTCCTAACTGACCCATCCGATGTGCAAATTCATACACCTTGTCCCACATACTTAATGACCTATAGACATTCGCCAAATCTTTTAGAGCATCTAATTGCTCTATCTCGTCTAAGCGATCCACAAAGGGGGCAAATTCAATGGCAGCCTGAAGATTTACAGCCCGATCCTGTCCAACTTTGATTTGGAACAAGCGATACTGGCAGATTGCCAATCGCTCTGAATGCTGCTGCTTCTCACTTTCAGCTACCTTTTTGTATAAGTAAGCTGCTGCTTCGTTGTAACCGTCTTTGTATACATTTTCGGCGACTTCAAAGAGCGATGGCAGATAATTAGGGTTATCCAATAACAGAATGACAACTCGCTGCAAGCAGTCTAATCGCCCTAGCTCAATACATCGGTACAGGAACGGACTGATTTTTTTCCAGTTGAGCGGACATTCTTCAATGCATTCTTCAATGTAGCGTTCGTAAAAATAATCCGGTGGTAAATTCATTCCCGCAGTAATACTATCCAGTTGGTGAACAGAAATAGATCGGTTGCCCGTCACAATACCACTAACTGTACCTACATTCAAATCGATCGTGTGACCAAACTCGGTCATGGTTAAGCCTTTCCGTTTCAGATAGGTTTGAACTTCTGCCTGTATCGTAGGTGTGATTTCCATGGATAAACCACCCTTTCAGCATCTTCATAGATTCCCATTTTCAATAATTCATATAGTTTTGAAACAAATAGTATAATTACTGTTTTTTCATTCATAATAATACCATCTTTTGGAACATCAATAAATACTTTTACTTTATAGATTATTATCTTTTTATTAG
>NZ_JCAJRU010000347.1:0-3663 GCF_059447605.1 Paenibacillus sp. N119s
CCGGTTTGCGTAAGCAGCACCGTCGCACCGCTGTCCTCCAGCATAAAGCGAATTCGTTCGGACGGATAGTCTGCATCCAGCGGCACATAGGCGCCTCCGGCTTTCCACACCGCTAATACGCCGACCAGCATATCCACCGAGCGCTCGCTCAAAATACCGACAATCGATTCGCGTCCAATGCCTTCATTTCTCAGTCTACGCGCCAACTGGTTCGCACGTTCATTCAGTGTCCGGTACGTCAGCTGCTGCTCCTCGTACACCACCGCTACGTGATCTGGTACAAGCTGTGCTTGTTCTTCCACAGAGGTATGGAACAGTGCTCCGTCTTCAACAGCCGCAATATCCGATACGCCTACATCTCCAAAACCATAGAGGATTTGTGCCTTCTCCTCGACAGTTACCATCTCCAAAGCGGCCAATGGCTGCTCTGGATGCAGTGTAATCGCACGTACGAGTTCGGTAAAATGCTGCGCAAAGCGCGCGATCGTCTCCGGCTTGTACAGCGCCGTGCTGTATTCCAAACTGCACAGAATACCTTCGGGCTGCTCTACGGCATCCAAGGTCAGATCGAATTTGGACGTAGAATTGTCCGTCGGATACGGCTTAAAGGTCAGACCTTCCAGCTCGAACTCCTGCTGCTCAAAGGTTTTCAACTCAAACATCGTATCAAACAGTGCATTCCGGCTCGTATCCCGCGTTACATTCAGCTTTTCAACCAGCTCTTCAAATGGATATTCCTGATGCTCATACGCACTGAGCGCATGCTCTTTGACCTCTTGCAAGTAATCCAGGAACGTTTTGTCGCCAGACGGATAATTGCGGATCGCCAGCGTGTTCAGGAATACACCTACCAGGCTACCTAGCTCTGCATGTGGTCGTCCGGCAATCGGCGTGCCGATGATAATGTCCTCTTGACCCGTGTATTTATGCAAGAGTGTGCTATACGCTGCAAGCAACACCATATACAAGGTGGATCCGGTTTGCGCGGCCAGCTGTTTCAGCTGCTCACTGTCCTCCATGCAGATTGCAAACTCCAATCGAGTTCCTTCCAGACGCTGTACAGCGGGTCTTGTGTAATCCGTTGGCATATCCAACGCCGGAATTTCACCAGACATGGTGTTCAGCCAGTAGCTTTCTTGCGCACGAAGTCGTTCACTTTGCATATCTGCATGCTGCCAAACCGCATAGTCCTTGTACTGTATCCGCAGGGGCGGCAGTTCCTTGCCTTCATACAATTGAGAGAACTCCTGCACGATAATTCCTTCCGTGATGCCATCCGAAATAATATGATGCATGTCATAGAGCATGACGTGACGCTCCGGCCCATTTTCGATCAACTGAACCCGCAGCAATGGGGCTTGGGCGAGATCAAAGGCACGTACAAAGGCTTGGGCGTACTGCGGGGTCTCGTCTTCGCTTGCCTGCACATGCTCCACGCTGAATGGGGCACTGGATTCAATCCGCTGAATCACCTCGCCATCGATCATCTCGAATCGGGTTCGCAAGGCTTCATGACGGGCAATCAGCTGGCGGAAGGCTTGCTCCAGTCGCTCTTTATCCAAGGAGCCTTCGATAATCAAAGCGCCCGGCATGTTATAGCTCACCTCTCCCCCTTCCAGGTGACTGAGAACGTACATCCGTTTTTGCGCCGAGGAAACAGGATAATATGCGCGCGCCTCCGCTACAGGTATGGATACATACGTTTGCGGGGTCTGGTCTTCACCCATCACCTGCACCAGTTGCTCAATCGTCGGATATTGGAAAATGTCTCGCAAGGCCAGCTTGTAATTCAGCTCCTGATGGATTTTCGCCATCAGGGTGGTGGCACGCAGTGAATGTCCGCCCACTTCAAAGAAGTTATCCCGAATGCCTACCCGCCGATGATTCAGAACGCTTTGCCAAATACGTACCAATTGCTCTTCCAGCGGTGTGCGCGGCGCCACGTACTCCGTGCCTCCTTCAAGGCGCGCTTCCGGCGCAGGCAGCGCTTTGCGGTCAATTTTCCCGTTTGGTGTCAGCGGGAATCGATCCAGCTGTACGACATACGTCGGGATCATATAGTTCGGCAGTTTAGGCTGGAGTGTGCTGCGTAGCTCCGGCAAATTCAGCGCCTCCGAGGCGACGACATACGCGCACAGATCCTTGTCTCCGTCTTCGTTTTCCCAGGCGGTGACGATGGCTTTCTGAATCCCATCCACAGTCAGCAGCTGCGCTTCCACCTCGCCCAGTTCAATCCGGAAGCCCCGGATTTTGACCTGATCATCCATCCGGCCGATAAAGTCCACATGGCCGTCTGGCATCCACCGCGCCAAATCACCGGTGCGATACAGTCGTTCACCTGGTACGTACGGGTTCGCTACGAATTTCTCGGCCGTCAGGTCCGCACGGTTCAGGTATCCCCGTGCAACCCCAATGCCGCCGATGCACAGCTCGCCCAGTACACCGATCGGCACCGGATTCAGCTGGCTGTCCACGATGTAGAAGCGTGCGTTCAGCCACGCCTGACCAATCGGCACATGGCCGCTGCTTGGCAGCTTCGATAACTCTTCATCATAGAAGCTGGAGTCAATCGCTGCTTCCGTGACGCCGTAGCTGTTAATAATGCGGATCTCCGCACCAAACCGTTCTTGCAGCACCCGATAGTCCGTCACGCTGCAGCTATCCGAGCTCGTGATCAGCAGTTCCAGACTGCTCATGTCCAGTCCCTGTTCATGCACATACTGCATAAACGGTACGATCAACGCTGGTGTGGATTCGAACACCGTAATTTGATAATCCCGAATCCATCTGTGCAGACGGCTAAAATCAATTCGGTCGTCTTTCGGACAAATAACCATCGTGCCCCCGTTATAAAGCGTCCGTGCAATATCGCCGACGAACACGTCGAAGGAGAAGCTTGCCAATTGCAGCAGTCGTACTGGGAACTCGCTCAGACGATAATCCCGGCGATACGCCGCAGCCGTATTGACCAAGCTGCGATGCTCGATCATAACGCCTTTCGGACGTCCGGTTGTCCCGGAGGTGTAAATCACATACGCTAAATCATGCGGTTCGTTGATGTGATCTACGTCTGTCATATCCCCGGTGTACAGTGACTCATCGTCTAATGCCAGCATGGTTTGCAGACGCAAGCTCGTTGCAGATTCAGATGCCGTTTCGCTGTCAGACTTCGAATCTGATTTCAAGCCAAAGCCTTCATTTAGGCGGTCACTTTCCATCGTTTCAGCGCTAACCGCTTTTTCCAACTCACCCTCAGTCTTGCCCCCGGATAAGGACTGCCTACTTTCATTCAGCCATGCTTGGGCACGCTCTTGCAATCCCGTCTGGGTCAACAGCACCGTCGCACCGCTATCCTCCAGCATGAAACGAATCCGTTCGGACGGATAGTCTGCATCCAGCGGCACATAGGCGCCTCCAGCCTTCCATACCGCCAATACGCCAACCAGCATGTCTACCGAACGTTCACTCCAAATGCCGACAATCGACTCGCGTCCAATGCCTTCATTTCTCAATCTGCGAGCGAGTTGGTTCGCACGCTCATTTAGCTCGCGGTACGTCAGCTGTTGCTCTTCGTACACCACCGCCACGTGATCCGGTACAAGCTGAGCCTGCTCTTCCACCAAGGCATGGAACAGGGCTCCTGCTTCGCCTGCAGCAACATCT
>NZ_JCAJRU010000348.1:0-3651 GCF_059447605.1 Paenibacillus sp. N119s
TTTCCTTCATAAAAGCGCATAGACAATATCATCTTTTCACGCTGGCCCAGGCGATGCATCGCTTCTCGGAGAGCAATTTCCTCAATCCATGAGACGTCCTTATTTCTGTCATCACTGATCTGATCCATCACATAGATTGGGTCGCCCCCGTCGTGATATATCGGCTCGAACAGCGAAACCGGGTCCTGAATTGCATCCAATGCGAACACCACATCTTCTTTAGGCACATTCAGCGCCTCAGATATTTCAAAAATCGTTGGTTCCCGCGAGTTCAGATTTGTCAGACTGTCCCGCACCTGAAGCGCCTTATATGCAATATCCCGCAAGGAACGGGATACGCGGATCGGATTGTTATCCCGCAAATAACGGCGAATCTCTCCGATGATCATCGGCACCGCATAAGTGGAGAACTTTACGTTTTGCGAAAGGTCAAAATTATCAATCGCCTTCATTAGGCCGATACATCCAACCTGGAACAAATCGTCCACAAACTCCCCCCGATTGTTAAAACGCTGAATTACACTCAGGACGAGCCGGAGATTGCCATTGACCAATTTTTCTCTGGCTGATCGTTCATTATTTTGCTGAAGTGATGTGAACAGCTCACGCATTTCTGCATTGGTTAATACCGGCAGTTTGGCAGTATCCACACCGCAAATTTCCACTTTGTTTCGGGTCATCGTGTCTTACCTCCCAAGGAGCAACATTAATGTACATTATCTCCTGAGGGCATTTTTTTATTCGCCGTTTCCATCGCTTCCGGATATCCCCAAGCATTATACCATTTTATTAAATTCCTTTCGTAAGCGCTTTATAATCCGTTTTTCCAGACGCGAAATATACGATTGCGATATACCCAACAGGTCGGCAACGTCCTTCTGTGTCTTCTCTTCTCCGTCTTGTAAGCCGAAGCGCAATTCCATAATCAAACGCTCTCGATCCGTCAGCTTATCCAGTGCCTTATGCAACAATTTACGGTCTACTTGCTCCTCAATATTACGGTAAATGGTATCATTTTCCGTGCCCATCACATCAGAAAGCAACAGTTCATTACCATCCCAATCGATATTCAGCGGCTCATCAAAAGAAACCTCTGTTCTCGTTTTGCTATTACGACGCAAATACATTAATATCTCATTCTCAATGCATCGGGATGCATAAGTGGCAAGTTTGATTTTCTTCTCTGGATCAAAAGTGTTCACCGCTTTGATCAGTCCAATAGCACCGATGGATACAAGATCCTCAATGTTGATTCCCGTATTTTCAAATTTACGGGCAATATACACGACTAACCGCAAATTCCTCTCGATGAGCATCGACCGTACTGCTGCATCTCCAGAAGAAAGCTTTCCAAGCAAATACTCTTCCTCATCTCTTGTCAATGGAGGGGGGAGCGCCTCACTACCGCCAATGTAATAAATTTCTTCACTTTTCAACCCGAATAAAAATAAAATACGATAATATTGCAGTTGTAATGCTAGTCTAAATTTCATTTTTAAATTCATTTGTTCCCTCATATCATTCTCCCCCTTTTGAAAATAGTACAAGTCAAGCCTTGCTGAGCTCCGTCCATTCCAGCATTGAATGTTTCTCCTCGTCTGTAAACCTTGTCCTGTGCTCTTCTCCATTATCCTGATTCAGTAAAATGATCCCTAGCATATGCTTCTCGTTTCAGGTTTGTATCAGCCTCCCCCTCTTCGTGTGCCGTCACATCTGGATGGATAATGGCACGGTATTTGCCCTCTGCCGATAACTTTCCCCCGTCCAAGCCAATCAGCACTCGATGATGTACAAAATGGACCCCATTCATCACCACCTCTACTCGATCTGGTTTGAGTGCGAGCATAAAGGAATGACTTCGGTTAATTCCACGATAAGGGACAAGACGAACCCGATCCTGCCAGCTGAACGATTCCTCCCCCAGATCCATCACTAGTTGGTCAGCATTACCCTCAGAGCATTTTCGGAGCCAAGAGGCGGGTAGATACGATTCCCACAAAGCCGCCTCCATGACCATCACTGGAGTTCGGGTCAAAGGATCATGCAGTTGGTTACCTGTATCCAACAAGCCTGTACACTCAATATGGTCCTGCCCAATCCAAACCTGTACTTGCCCCAAAAAGCCACTCATCCTTTCGGTGCGCTGCTTGGAGGACTGAACAATACGAAAGAAGAGCATCACTCCGCCAAATGCGCATAAAATAAACCAGAATGCGATTTTCAATTCAAAAGACATTCCACCTGAAGCGGTGTACCAGATGCCATTAAACAACTCTCCCGTATTTTGGAGAAAATAATGCATCCCCAAAATGCCACCTGCAGCTACAAAATTGATCATGTAAAAGGCACCCATTGTACGAAGATACTTTTGCATGCTGCCAAAGCCAAAGGCGACTAACAGCATGATGACCGATAAGGCCAACTTAATTAGAAACGTAAATAAAAATGACAACTCCGGCACAAACATCATGACTACGTACATTGCACCAATTCCAGCTGAGGTTATCAATCGCCACCACACCGGACGGATTTTTCTCATCCAGGCGGTAACCATTAGCAACACAGCATCAATGAACAAATTGGCCAAAAATATCAAATCGATATAAACAACCAAGGATTCACCCGCCCAGCATTTTGCAGGATAGGCTTAAGTATAGTAGTCATACAGTTCAAAGTCTGTCTAACGGTGGGGACGGGGTCCGACTAATTTTGTCGGAAAGAGGAGAAGGGACTGACCATGCGGAATGGGGAGAAAACAGAAAGAAGCCCGCATCTCCAAGGAGTATGCGGGCTTTCTGAATTTGAACTAGTTATCGTTATTATTATTGCGTGAACGGTTACGTAAGAATGTCGGAATATCCAATTGGTCACTGCTTTGTGAGTTACCAAATGGACGCAGATTAGGAGAGGACTTTTCCGTTGCTTCGGAAGCCGCTGGGTTAGCAGCTGGTCTACGTCCTGGTGCTGGCTGGCTCGGTTTACCTTCAAAGCCAGTAGCGATCACGGTAACCTTAATCTCTTCTTTCAAGTCTTCATCAATGATCGCACCGAAAATCATGTTCACTTCCGGATCGGAAGCCGATGTAACAATCTCAGCCGCTTCATTGACTTCGTACAAAGACAGGTTGGTGCCGCCAGTGATGTTCATAATGACACCACGCGCACCCTCTATGGACGTCTCTAGCAACGGACTCATGATAGCCTTGCGCGCTGCTTCAGCGGCACGATTTTCACCCGTCGCTTCGCCAATCCCCATTAACGCGGAGCCACGCTCTGTCATAATCGTTTTTACGTCAGCGAAGTCAAGGTTGATCAGACCCGGTACAGCGATCAAATCCGAAATACCTTGTACGGCTTGACGCAAAACATTATCTGCTTCACGAAATGCTTCCAGCATTGGGGTTTTCTTGTCCACAATTTCAAGCAAACGATCATTCGGGATTACAATCAAGGTGTCTACTTTTTCTTTTAATCCCTCAATGCCAAGTTCAGCTTGATTGGAGCGTTTACGCCCTTCAAATGTGAATGGTCGGGTTACCACGCCTACAGTCAGCGCACCGCATTCCTTAGCAATTTCAGCAATGACAGGGGCCGCTCCGGTTCCTGTACCGCCACCCATTCCCGCGGTTACGAATACCATATCCGCGCCTT